>JAEZXF010000473.1 GCA_023419995.1 Pseudomonadota bacterium
TGCTCTATCTCTATTCCGGGCCCGCGCCGCGCTTGTTCTGGGCGGGGGCGCGCGCCGCCGCCCGCATCAAGCCGGTCATCGCCATCAAGCCCGGCCGCCACGAGCAGGCCGCCAAGGCCGCCGCCACCCACACCGGCGCGCTTTCCGGCGCCGACCGCGTGGTGGACGCGGCGCTGCGCCGCGCCGGCATCCTGCGCGTCAACGGCCTGGCCGAGCTGTTCGACGCGGTCGAGATCGTCGCCCGCTTCCCGCCGCTGAAGCGCGTGCGCGTCGGCATCGTCACCAATGGCGGCGGCGCCGGCGTGCTCGCCGTCGACCAGCTGATCGACATCGGCGGCGAGCTGGCCGAGTTGTCCGAGGCCACCCTCGCCACGCTCGACGACGGCCTGCCGCCGACCTGGTCGTACGCCAACCCGGTCGACATCATCGGCGACGCGCCGGCTGAGCGCTACGGCGCGGCGCTGAAGGCCGTCGCCGCCGACGAGGGCGTCGATGCCGTGCTTGTGCTGAACTGCCCGACCGGCCTCGCCTCGCCCATGGACGCGGCCAAGGGCGTCGCCGCCGTGGTCGACAAGGGCCGCATCGGCGGCAAGCCGGTGCTGGCCTGCTGGCTGGGCGAGCAGACGGCCGAGCCGGCGCGCAAGGTCCTGCGCGCCGCCGGCATCGCCACCTTCGAGACGCCGGCGGAGGCGGCGAGCTCGATCGGCTATCTCGATGGCTGGAGCAAGGCGCAGGAGGCGCTGACGCAGGTGCCGGCCTCCGGCAGCGCCGACATCGAGGGCCGCATCGACGAGGTGCGCGCCATCTTCCGCGGCGCGGCCGCCGAGGGCCGCACCCTCCTGACCGAGCCGGAGGCGAAGTCGGTCCTGGCCGCCTACGACGTCACCGTGCCGCAGATACTCAACGCTCGCTCGCCGGCCGAGGCCGAGTCGCACGCCGCGCACCTGCTGAAGGAGTGGGACGCGGTGGTGGTGAAGCTGCTCTCCAAGGCGATCTCGCACAAGTCCGACGTCGGCGGCGTCATCCTCAACATCGAGACGGCCAGGGCCGCGCGCGAGGCGGCGGAGGCGATCGAGGCGCGGGTGCGCAAGAGCCGGCCCGACGCCGACATCGAGGGCTATGCCGTCCAGCCGATGGTGAGGATGAAGCACGCGCACGAGCTGATTCTCGGCGTCTCGCGCGACCCGATCTTCGGCCCGGTCATCATGTTCGGCGCCGGCGGCGTCTCGGTCGAGGTGGTGGACGACACCGCCATCGGCCTGCCGCCGCTCGACGACGTGCTGGGCGAGGAGCTGATCGAGCGCACCCGAATCGGCAGGCTGCTCGCCGGGTTCCGCGACCGCGCGCCCGCCGACCGGACGGCGATCCTGCGCTCGCTCAATGCCGTGTCGCAGATGGTGGTCGACTTCCCCTGCATCGCCGGCGTCGACGTCAACCCGCTGCTGACCGGCCCCGAGGGCGCGGTGGCGCTCGACGCGCGCATCGAGATCGACCCGGCGCGCATCGAGGAGGAGGGCCCGAACCCGGACCTCGCCATCCGCCCCTATCCGGCCGGCTGGGAGAAGGCCTTCCACTCGCAGAAGGACGAGGAGTACACGCTGCGTCCGATCCGGCCGGCCGACATCGCGCTCTATCCCGACTTCTTCAGGCGCGTGACGCCCGACGACGTCCGCCTGCGCTTCCTCGGCTACCGCAAGGCCTTCCCCGACGAGATGCTGAAGCGGCTGACCCAGCTCGACTACGACCGCGAGATCGCCTTCGTCGCCATCGGCGAGGACGGCTCGCTCGCCGGCATCTCGCGCCTGTCGGCCGACCCGAACCACGAAAGCGCCGAGTTCGGCCTTCTGGTGCGGTCGGACCTGCAGGGGCGGGGGCTGGGCTGGGCGCTGATGACACACCTGATCGACTACGGCCGCGCCGACGGGCTCTCGCGCATCGAGGGCATCATGTTCGACGAGAACGACAGGATGATCGACCTTGCCCGCGATCTGGGCTTCGTCATCCACGACCATCCGGACGACCGGACGCTGGAGCTGGCGGTGCTGACCCTGAAATAGGCCGGCCCGTCCGGGGGGTGGGGGGAGGCGGAGCGCCTCAGGCCGCGAGGCAGGTCGCGCAGTGGCCGCGGATCTCGATCGTGGTCTTCTCCGCCTTGAAGCCCTTGTCCGCCGACCAGGCGGCGAGCCGCTCGCGCACCACGTCGTCGGAGAACTCGTCGACCTGGCCGCAATCCTCGCAGATGGCGAAGGCGATCAGCCCGTGCGCGTGGCAGTGGGGATGGGCGCAGGCGACGAAGGCGTTGAGCGTCTCCAGCCGGTGGACGAGCCCGGCCGAAAGCAGCTTGTCCAGCGCGCGATAGACCTGCAGCGGCGCGCGAAAGCCCTCGTCGCGCAGCCGGTCGAGGATGGTGTAGGCCGAAAGCGGCGCGTCCGCCTTCGACAGCGTGTCGAAGACGAGCGCCTGATTGCGGGTGAGGTCGCCTCGGGTCGTGGTCATGACGTGCTGCTCCCGGAAGCGGTGCGTCGGAAAAGGGCAGGGTAGGACGGCAGGCTGAGCAGGAAAAGGCCGGTCGCCGCGACGACGATCGACGGTCCCGACGGCGTGTCGAAGCCGAGCGAGCCGTGCAGGCCGCCGACCACGGCGAGCACGCCGAACAGCGCCGCCAGCACCGCCATCGCCTCGGGCGTCGAGGCGAAGCGGCGCGCCGTCGCCGCGGGAATGATCATCAGCGCCGTGATCAGCAGGATGCCGACGATCTTCATGGCGATGGCGACGACGAGCGCCATCATCAGCATGAAGACGAGGCGCGAGCGTGCCGGCGCGAGCCCTTCGGCCTCCGCCAGCTCCTCGTCGACCGAGGCCGCCAGCAGCGGCCGCCACAGCAGCGCCAGCAGCACGAGCACCCGCGCGCCGCCGCCCCAGATCGCCGCGAGGTCGACCCGGGAGACAGCGAGGATGTCGCCGAACAGGAAGCCCATCAGGTCGACCCGCACCCACGTCATGAAGCCGATGGCGACGAGGCCGAGCGCCAGCGCCGCGTGCGACAGGATGCCGAGCAGCGCGTCGGCCGAGAGCCCGCCGCGCCGCTCGAGCGCGAGCAGGGCCAGCGACACGAGCACCGCGATCGCGAACACGCCGAGGGTGAGGTCGATGTTGAGCAGGAAGCCGAGCGCGACGCCGAGCAGCGCCGAATGGGCCATGGTGTCGCCGAAATAGGCCATGCGCCGCCACACCACGAAGCAGCCGAGCGGGCCGGTGGCGAGCGCCAGCCCGACGCCGGCGACCAGCGCCCGGGTGAAGAAATCATCGAGCATCGCCGGCCTCCCGCTTCCCGTGGCCATGGCGGTGCTCGTGCCCGTGGACAGGGCCGTGCGCGTGGCCGTCGTCGGGGTGGTGCCCGTCATCCGGGTGGCAATGCTCGGTGATCGAGCCGTCGGCATGCAGCACCCGGCCGTCGGCGAGATGGGTGTGGTCGTGGCTGTGGCTGTAGACGGCGAGAGCGCCGGCCGCGCGCTGGCCGAACAGCCGCCGGTACTTCGGGTCGGCGGCCACCGCCTGCGGCGTGCCGCGGCAGCAGACATGGCCGTTGAGGCAGATGACCGTGTCGGTCGCCGCCATCACCACGTGCAGGTCGTGCGAGATCAGCAGGATGCCGCAGCCCGTGCGGTCGCGAATCCTGCCGATGAGCTCGTAGAGCGCGGCCTCGCCGATGTAGTCGACGCCCTGCACCGGCTCGTCGAGCACGAGCAGGTCGGGCCGGCGCAGCATGGCGCGGGCGAGCAGCGCCCGCTGGAACTCGCCGCCGGACAGGGACTGTACCTGCGCGCCGGCGAGATGCCCGATGCCCACCTCCTCCAGCGCCGTGCCGATCTCGGCGGTGGAATGCGTCGCGGTCAGCGTCATCAGCCGCCCGACCGTCAGCGGCAGGGTGCGGTCGATGGCGAGCTTCTGCGGCACGTAGCCGACCCTCAGGTCGCGGATGCGGGTGATCGCACCCTCGTCGGGCTTGAGGACCCCCACCACGGCGCGGGCCGTGGTGCTCTTGCCCGAGCCGTTGGGGCCGATCAGCGTGACGATCTCGCCCCGGCGGATGTCGAAGGCGACGCCGCGCACCAGCCAGCGCCCGCCGCGCCTGACGCCGAGATTGTCGAGCTTGGCGAGAACCTGCCCGGTCTGCGCCGCGGCGCGCGGCGGCGCGGCCGGCAGGCGCGCATCGCCTCCGGCGGAAGGGCGGCCTTCGCCGCCGCCGGCCTCGGGGCCGGCTTGCAGGTGCTGGTGCGGTTTTTTCTGCATCGCGCTTTCGCCAGGGGTTGCCATCGGGATATGGCACACGTTATAGCATTCCACAATGTAATAACGTTACACTTCGCAAGGAATGAGGCGGCGCAGGGTGCCGGATACCGATCCCCGCCCGCCGGATCGCCCGTCCGCGCCGAACGCGTCACAAGGAAAGGCCCGCCATGCTTCGTTCGCTCCTTCTCGCCTCCGCCACTGCGGCCGCGGTTGTCGCCGCCGCCGCGCCGGCCCGCGCCCTCGACGGCGTCGCCGTCTCGATCAAGCCGCTGCATTCGCTGGTGTCGGCGGTGATGGAAGGGGTGGGCGAGCCCTCGCTGGTGGTGCGCGGGGCCGGGTCCGAGCACGTGCATTCCCTGCGCCCCTCCGATGCCCGGGCGCTGGAGACGGCGAGCGTGGTCTTCCGCGTCGGCGAGGGGATGGAGACCTTCCTCAACGCGCCGCTGAAGACGCTCGCCGGCAAGGCGACGGTGGTCTCGCTCGAGGATGCCCCCGGCCTGACCAAGCTCGACTTCCGCGAGGGCGGCCCGTTCGAGGCGCATGCGCACGGCGACGGGAGCGGCCACGACGGCCACGACCATGATGCCCATGACCATGACCATGGCCACGATGCCGACGACGACGGCGATGACGGCCACGACCATGACGCCCATGCGGGGGAATCCCATGCGTATGACGGCCACGACCACGAGGAGCACGACCTTCACATCTGGCTCGACCCGGTGAACGCGAAGGCCATGGTGGCCGAGATCGCCCGGGTGCTGGCCGAGGCCGACCCGGAGAACGCGGCGCGCTACCTCGCCAACGCGCAGGCCTATTCCGGCCGGCTCGACGCGCTGGTGGAGGAGGTGGATGCGACGGTTGCCCCGGTCAGGGACCGGCCGTCCATCGTCTTCCACGACGCCTACCAGTATTTCGAGAAGCGCTTCGGCGTGAACGTCGCCGGCTCGATCACCGTCAGCCCCGAGGCGATGCCGGGCGCGCAGCGCCTGTCGCTGATCCGCGACAAGGTGAAGGAGCTCGGCGCGGCCTGCGTGTTCTCCGAGCCCCAGTTCGAGCCCCGGCTGGTCTCGGTGGTGACGGAAGGGACCAGCGCCCGCACCGGCGTCCTCGACCCGCTCGGGGCCGACCTCGCCGACGGGCCGGACCTCTACCCGGCGCTGATCCGCAACCTCGCCGGCTCGCTCGTCGCCTGCCTGTCGGATGCCGGCTGACGCACAGGCGCGGTCCGGCGTTCAGCGGATGGAAAGGACAATGTGCCAAATCGGCAAACGGGCGCTTGTGTTTCGCGCGTAATGAAGCTATCAGGCCCACGTTTTCCTTGGCGCTTCGCGCCTGCCCCGGAAAGCCGCTTTAGCTCAGTTGGTAGAGCACATCATTCGTAATGATGGGGTCGCGTGTTCGAGTCACGCAAGCGGCACCACTTCCCGGTTTTCCCACGTCTATGGACGTCTGGAGAAATTCCGAAAATCCAAGGAATTCCAGAAGATTACGTCCAGAGGCGTTTTCCGGCATCCGTTGGCATCCAGAAAATTTGTTGGTATGCTTGTTGGTATCGAAATGACGGTACCAAACACGGACCGGCACATGGCGACGGACAAACTCAGCGATGTGGCGCTGCGATCGATCAAGCCGCGCGACAAACAATTCAAGCTTTCGGACGGCGGCGGCCTGTTCCTGCTCGTGAACCCGAACGGCAGCCGCTTGTGGCGACTTGCCTATCGGTTCGGCGGTCGCCAAAAGGCGCTCGCTCTCGGTTCATACCCGGCGACGTCGCTTTCCGAAGCGCGGGAAGCCCGCAGGAAAGCAAAGGGGCTTCTCGAGGCCGGCACAGATCCAGGCCAGGAGAAGAAGAAGCGCAAAGCCGCCGTCAGGGCTGCAGAAGAGGCCGCAGAGAACACCTTTGCCGCTGTCGCGGAAAAGTATCTTACCAAGGCGGAAAAGGAAGGGCGGGCAGCCGTCACAATCGGCAAG
>JAEZXF010000565.1 GCA_023419995.1 Pseudomonadota bacterium
CCCCGACACAACGGGGGCGGGCGGGGGGCGGCGGGCGCCAGGCGGGAAGTCGGGGAGGGAAGGTCGGAAGGCCCCGCGGTCAGCGCAGGACCGGGCAGGACGGCGCCTTGCCGAAGACGATCGCCGCCGGGCGGTGGCCGTGGCCGCGCCCCGCGACCTTGATGGTGCGGCGGCCGGCATCGACCACGCGGGCATTGCGCAGCCCCATGTTCGACGCCTTCCTCACCGCGTCGCGCGGCGAGCATTCGCGGGCGTGATGCCGGCCGGGGCCCCAGCGGTCGCCGTGGCGGTCCGGGCCGCGATAGTGATGGCGGCCGCGGTCGTCGAAGCGGAACGTCGCGCTCGGCCCGTGGCCCGAGCCGTAGCCGAGATAGATCGAGCCGCCGGCGGCCTCGGCCGATGCGGGCATGGCGGCGATGGCCCCGAGGCCGACGATGGCGGAAAGGGTGAGGGTCCTGAGGATCTTGAACATGGCCGGCTCCTTCTGCGGGTGCGGTTTGCTTGGCTCGCCGTGGCGATTGAGCGCAAACTAGCCGCAGCGGAATGAACCGGCCCGGAACCCGCCGTTCATGGCGCGTTCATCGGGGCCGGCCGGGCGCGGCGCGAGGGACCGGATCAGGCCGCCATCAGCGCCTTGATGCCGTCGGCGACGAACTGGACGGCGAGCGCCGCCAGGATGACGCCGAGCAGCCGCGTCAGGATCGAGCGGCCGGTCTCGCCGAGGAAGCGGTCGATGCGCTCGGCCAGCACCAGCACGACGAAGGTGATGGCGACGCAGGCGGCGATGATGAGAACGAGCATCGCCGTGCCCACCGTCGTCGGGAAAGACGCCGACAGCAGCACGGTGGCCGAGATCGCGCCCGGCCCCGCCATCAGCGGGATCGCCAGCGGGAAGGCAGCGATGTTGCGGATATGGTCGATCGTGATTGCGGTGTCGGCGCTCCTGTTCTTGCGCTGCTGCCGGCGCTCGAAGATCATCTCGAACGAGATCCAGAACAGCAGCAGCCCGCCCGCGACGCGGAAGGCGGGCAGCGTGATGCCGAACATCGACAGGATCGCCGCGCCCGCCATGGCGAAGACGGCCATCACCGCGAAGGCGATGATCGAGGCGCGGAAGCTCACCTGCATGCGCTCGGCGCGGTTCATCCCGCCGGTGAGCGCCAGGAAGAGCGGCGCGAGGCCGGGCGGATCGATCGTCACCAGCAGGGTGACGAAGGCGTTCAGCAGCAGGTCGAAGCTCGGCATCGGCGGTCCTCCCCCTTGTTGCGGCGGCAGCGCCCGCATCCATTCCTAGCCGACCGGAACGCCGTTTTCCAGAAACCATGCGCCGCCGCAGCGGGCGATTCGCGGGTTTTCGCCGCCCCGGCGGCCCGATTTCCGCCCCCCGGCGCGACAAGCGCCGGAATGCTTCAGATGCGGCAGGATAACAGATTGATTCTGATGGGATATCTGCCTCTGGAAAATCGAGCGTCCGGTTTGGAATTGTCACGGCAACTCCTATATAAGGGAAGGATGATTCCCAGCTTGATCGTGACCCCCATTGACTGACCAGACCACGCCGCGCGGACCGCAGGATCTGCCCGAAGGTATCGAGCCCATCTCCATCATCGAGGAGATGCAGCGTTCCTATCTCGACTACGCCATGAGCGTGATCGTGTCGCGCGCGCTGCCCGACGTGCGCGACGGCATGAAGCCCGTCCATCGCCGCATCCTCTACGCCTCGCACGAGAGCGGCTATCACTGGAACCGCAAGTACGTGAAGGCGGCGCGTCCGGTGTCGGACGTCATGGGTAAGTACCACCCGCACGGCGACGCCTCGATCTACGACGCCCTGGTGCGCATGGCGCAGGACTGGTCGATGCGCGTGCCGCTCATCGACGGGCAGGGCAATTTCGGCTCGATCGACGGCGACCCCCCGGCGGCCATGCGCTACACCGAGGCGCGGCTGACCAAGGTCGCGCACGAGATCCTCGAGGACATCGACAAGGACACGGTCGCCTTCCAGGAGAACTACGACGGATCCGACAGCGAGCCGCGGGTGCTGCCGGCGCGCTTTCCCAACCTGCTCGCCAACGGCTCCGGCGGCATCGCCGTCGGCATGGCCACCAACATCCCGCCGCACAATCTCGGCGAGCTGATCGACGGCTGCGTCGCGCTGATCGACAATCCGGCCATCGACCTGACCGAGCTGATGGAGATCATCCCTGGCCCCGATTTCCCCACCGGCGGCATCGTCCTCGGCCGTTCGGGCATCTATTCGGCCTACTCGACCGGCCGCGGCTCCATCGTCATGCGCGGCCGGGTGCATTTCGAGGAAATCCGCAACGACCGCGAAGCCATCGTCATCACCGAGATCCCGTTCCAGGTGAACAAGGCGTCGATGATCGAGAAGATGGCCGAGCTGGTGCGCGAGAAGCGCGTCGAGGGCATCTCCGACATCCGCGACGAGAGCGACCGGCAGGGCTACCGCGTCGTCGTCGAGCTGAAGCGCGACGCCAATGCCGACGTCATCCTGAACCAGCTCTATCGCTACACGCCGCTGCAGACCTCGTTCGGCGCCAACATGGTGGCGCTCAACGGCGGCCGGCCCGAGGTGATGACGCTGCTCGACATGCTGCGGGCCTTCGTCGCCTTCCGCGAGGAAGTCGTCAGCCGGCGCACCAAATTCCTGCTGCGCAAGGCGCGCGAGCGCGCGCACGTCCTCGTCGGCCTCGCCATCGCCGTCGCCAACATCGACGAGATCATCCGCCTGATCCGCCATGCGCCCGACCCGCAGAGCGCGCGCGAGCAGCTGATGGAGCGGCGCTGGCCGGCCTCCGACGTCGAGGCGCTGATCCGCCTGATCGACGACCCGCGCCACCGCATCAACGAGGACGGCACCTATTACCTCTCGGAGGAGCAGGCGCGCGCCATCCTCGATCTGCGGCTCCAGCGGCTTACCGCGCTCGGGCGCGACGAGATCGCCGACGAGCTCAACAGGATCGGCGCGGAGATCGCCGACTATCTCGACATC
>JAEZXF010000040.1 GCA_023419995.1 Pseudomonadota bacterium
AGCTGATGCCGACCTCGGACGGCGAGATCTACGCCTTCAAATACGTCAACGGCCACCCGAGGAACATGGCCGAGGGCCTGCAGACGGTGACCGCCTTCGGCCTGCTGGCCGAGGTCGCCACCGGCTATCCGGTGCTTCTGGCGGAGATGACGCTGCTGACCGCGCTGCGCACGGCCGCGACCTCGGCCATGGCCGCCCGCCACCTCGCGCCGAAGGGCGCGAGCACGATGGCCATCATCGGCAACGGCGCGCTGGCCGAGTTCCAGGCGCTGGCGATGAAGGCGGTCGTCGGCATAGACACGGTGCGCCTCCACGATATCGACCCGCGGGCGACCGGGAAGACCGCGCGCAACCTCGCCGGCTCCGGCCTTCGCGTCGTCGCCTGCCCCTCGGCGCAGGCCGCGGTCGAGGGCGCCGCGATCATCACCACCTGCACCGCCGACAAGCAGTTCGCCACCATCCTCGGCGACAACATGGTCGGCGCCGGCGTGCACCTCAACGCCATCGGCGGCGACTGCCCCGGCAAGACCGAGCTCCACCGCGACATCCTGCCCCGCGCCGACACCTTCGTCGAATACACGCCGCAGACGCGGATCGAGGGAGAGATCCAGCAGATGGACGCCGACTTCCCGGTGACGGAGCTGTGGCGCGTGGTGACGGGCGAGGCGCCCGGCCGGCGCAGCGAGCGCCAGATCACGCTGTTCGACAGCGTCGGCTTCGCCATCGAGGACTTCTCGGCGCTGCGCTACGTGCGCGAGCGGCTGACGGGCACGCGCTTCTACCAGGAGATCGACATCATCGCCGACCCCGACGACCCCCGCGACCTCTTCGGCATGCTCCAGCGGGCGAAGGAGGCGTGATGAACGCGTCCCTGCCCGGCTCCCTGCCCGCCGCCTATTCCGCTCAGGCCCCGGAGGCCGTGGTCATGGTGCGGCCGCACCGTTTCACGGTCAACACCGAGACGGCCGCCGACAACCGCTTCCAGCTTGCCGACGACGGCGGTGACGGCGACCTCGCGGCCGCGGCCTATGCGGAGATCACGCGCGCCGCCGCGACGCTGGAGGGGCATGGCGTCACCGTCCACCTGTTCGAGGACGACGGCGGCCACACCCCCGATTCCGTTTTCCCCAACAACTGGTTCTCCACGCATGCGGGAGGGCACGTCGCGCTCTACCCGATGAAGGCGCCGAGCCGCAGGCGCGAGCGGCGGCAGGATATCCTCGATATGCTGAAGAGCCGCTACCGGGTGCAGGACGTCATCGACTATTCCGGGCTCGAAGCCGACGGGCTGTTTCTCGAAGGCACCGGGGCGATGGTGCTCGACCACGTCGGCCGCGTCGCCTACGCCGCGCGCTCCGACCGCACCGACCCGATCGAGCTGGAGCGCTTCGCCACCCATTTCAATTTCGAGCCGATGGCGTTCGACGCGCGCGACGAGGACGGGGCACCCATCTACCACACCAACGTGCTGATGTGCGTGGCGACCGGGTTCGCCATGATCGGCCTCGACATGATCCCCGACCGGGGAAGGCGGATGGAAATCGCCCGGCGCCTCGAACGCTCGGGGCGGCAGGTCATCCCCCTGACCAACCGGCAGGTCCGCGCCTTCGCCGGCAACGCCATGGAGCTGCAGGCGGGCGGCGGGCGCATCCTCGCGCTTTCAACCACGGCCCTCGCCGCGCTGGAGCGCGAGCAGATCGAGACGATCGCCGCGACGGCGACCCCGGTCCCGCTCGACATCCCGACGATCGAGAAGGCGGGCGGATCCGTGCGCTGCACCCTGGCCGGCATCCACCTGACGCCGCGCGCTTGACCAGCCGCGTCGCCGGCCTCGCCGGCGAAGCCGTGCCGGCGCGGCAAAAAAACGGCCGCTGCCCTCCCAGACAGCGGCCGCGGCCTCCCCCCTGGGCCGGATGGCGGGAAGGCGATCAGATCCGCCGGTTCTGCCGGTTGGCGATCAGGTCGTCGACGACGCCGGGATCGGCGAGCGTCGAGGTGTCGCCGAGCGCGCCGAAATCGTCCTCGGCGATCTTGCGCAGGATGCGGCGCATGATCTTGCCCGAGCGGGTCTTGGGCAGGCCGGGCGAGAACTGGATCAGGTCGGGCGAGGCGATCGGCCCGATCTCCTTGCGCACATGCGCCACCAGCTCCTTGCGCAGCGCGTCGGAGCCGTCCTCGCCGGCCATCAGCGTGACGTAGCAGTAGATGCCCTGCCCCTTGAGGTCGTGCGGATAGCCGACCACGGCGGCCTCGGAGACCTTCTCGTGGCTGACCAGCGCCGACTCGACCTCGGCCGTGCCCATGCGGTGGCCGGAGACGTTGATGACGTCGTCGACGCGGCCGGTGATCCAGTAGTAGCCGTCCTCGTCGCGACGGCAGCCGTCGCCGGTGAAGTACTTGCCGGGATAGGTCGAGAAGTAGGTCTGGATGAAGCGCTCGTGGTCGCCGTAGACCGTGCGCATCATGCCGGGCCACGGCTGGGCGATGCACAGGTTGCCGGATCCGGCCCCCTCGAGCAGGTTGCCCTCGCCGTCGACGATCTGCGGCACGACGCCGAAGAAGGGCAGCGTCGCCGAGCCGGGCTTCAGGTCCCACGCGCCGGCGAGCGGCGCGATGAGGATGCCGCCGTTCTCGGTCTGCCACCACGTGTCGACGATGGGGCAGCGCGCGTCGCCCACCGTGTTGAAGTACCATTCCCAGGCTTCCGGGTTGATCGGCTCGCCGACCGAGCCCAGGATGCGCAGCGAGGCGCGCGAGGCCTTCTTCACCCACTCGTCGCCGGCGCCCATCAGCGCGCGGATCGCCGTCGGCGCGGTATAGAAGATCGACACCTTGTGCTTGTCGATGACCTCCCAGAAGCGCGACGGCGAGGGATAGTTCGGCACGCCCTCGAACATCAGCGTCGTCGCGCCGTTGGCGAGCGGGCCGTAGAGGATGTAGCTGTGGCCCGTGACCCAGCCGACGTCGGCCGTGCACCAGTAGATCTCGCCGTCGCGGTAGTCGAAGACGTACTGGTGCGTCAGCGAGACATGGACGAGATAGCCGCCGGTGGTATGCAGCACCCCCTTCGGCTTGCCGGTCGAGCCGGAGGTGTAGAGGATGAACAGCGGGTCCTCGGCCTTCATCGCCTCGGCCGGGCAGTCGGCGGCGACGCTCGCCGTCTCCTCCTCCATCCAGAAGTCGCGGCCCGGCGCCCAGCCGACCTTGCCGCCGGTGCGGCGCACGACGAGCACCTTCTTCACCATCACGTGGTGCCGCGCCGCGATGTCGATGGCCTTGTCGGTGTTCTCCTTGAGCGGCACCGGCTTGCCGCCGCGCAGGCCCTCGTCGGCGGTGACGACGAAGGTCGATTCGGCGTCGACGATGCGGCCGGCGAGCGAATCCGGCGAGAAGCCGCCGAAGACGACCGAGTGGACCGCGCCGATGCGGGTGCAGGCGAACATGGCATAGGCCGCCTCCGGGATCATCGGCATGTAGATCGTCACCCGGTCGCCCTTCTGGACGCCGTGCTTCTTCAGCACGTTGGCGAAGCGGCAGACATGCTCGTGCAGCTCGCGATAGGTGATGTGCCTGTCCTGGGAGGGGTCGTCGCCCTCCCAGATGATGGCGACCTGGTCGCCGCGCGTGTCGAGGTGGCGGTCGATGCAGTTGTAGGAGACGTTGAGCTCGCCGTCCTCGAACCATTTGATCGAGACGTCGCCGTCGAACGAGGCGTTCTTGACCTTCGTGTAGGGCTTGAACCAGTCAAGCCGTTTGCCGTGCTCCCCCCAGAAGCCGTCCGGATCCGAGACGCTGCGCGCATACCAGGCGCGATAGGTCTCGAGGTCGATTTGCGTGTCCGAACGCCAGCTTTCCTGAACACGGTGCACACGAGTGTCTGACATCATTTCCTCCTCCGCAGCGCCCCCGCAGGCGGCGCGGTCATATTGCGAGGTATTCGTTCCTCAGTTGCGGGTTGTCGAGCAGCTCCTTCGCCGTGCCGGTGAACACGATCTGCCCCGTGTCCATGATGACGGCCCGGTCCGAAAGACGCAATGCCGCGACTGCATTCTGCTCGACGATGACGGAGGTGATGCCCAGCGCCTTGATCTCGTTGAGGATGCCCTCGATCTCGTGGACGATGACCGGCGCGAGGCCCTCGTAGGGCTCGTCGAGCAGCAGCAGCTTCAGGTCGCGGGCGAGCGCGCGGGCGATGGCCAGCATCTGCTGCTCGCCGCCCGACAGCGTCGTCCCCTCCTGCTTGCGCCGCTCGGCCAGGCGCGGGAAGTGGCCGTAGATGCGGTCGAGGTCCCAGCCGACGCCGGGCGAGACCTGCGACAGGGTGAGGTTCTCCTCCACGGTCAGGCCCTGGATGATGCGCCGATCCTCCGGCACGAGCTGGATGCCGGCGCGCGCCGCCTCGAAGGACCGCATCTGGTGGACGGGCAGGCCGTCGAGCCAGATCTCGCCCTGCTGCAGCGCCGGGTCGTCGAGCCGCGCGATGGTGCGCAGCGTCGAAGTCTTGCCGGCGCCGTTGCGGCCGAGAAGCGCCAGGATCTCGCCGTGCTGGATCTCCAGGCTGACGCCCTGGACGATGTAGCTCTCGCCGTAATAGGCGTGGATGTCGCAGGCGCTGAAAAGCGGCGCGCCGGTGGCAGCCACGGCAGTGACGGGGCCGGTGTCGATGGCGATTGCGTTCATTCGTGCGCTCCTCCGAGATAGGCTTCCTGCACGCGCGGGTCGCCGCGCACCTGGTCGGGCAGGCCTTCGGCGATGATGCGGCCGCCGGCCAGAACCGAGATCCTGTCGGCCAGCGAGAACACGACGTGCATGTCGTGCTCGATGATGACCTTGGTCATGCCGCGGCTCTTGATCTTCTTGAGCAGCTCGATGGTCGTGTTGGTGTCGTGGCGACTCATGCCCGCCGTTGGCTCGTCGAGTAGCAGCAGGCGCGGCTTCTGGATCAGGCACATGCCCAGCTCCAGCCGCCGCTTGTCGCCCCGCGACAGCGCCCCGGCATGCGCGGCGCGCAGGTGGATCAGCCCCACGTCCTCGAGCATGTTCTCGGCCTCCTCGCGGATGCCCTTCTCGTTGTCGACGGAGCGCAGCATGTTGATCTTGAAGGCGCCGTCGCGGCGGGCGAAGGCGGGCGTCATCACGTTCTGGAGCACGGAGAGATCGGCGAAGATCTCCGGGGTCTGGAACACGCGCGAGATGCCGAGCTGGTTGATCTCGTGCGGGGCCTTGCCGGTGAGGATGGTGCCGTCGAAGATGACGGCGCCGCTCGACGGCGGGATGCGCCCGATGATGACGTTGAGCAGCGTCGACTTGCCGGCGCCGTTCGGGCCGATGATCGCGTGCGTCTTGCCTTCCTCGACCTGGAGGTCGACGTCGGAAAGGGCACGCAGGCCGCCGAAGTTCTTCTGCACGTCGGCGACGTGGAGAACGACGTTTTCCCTTGTCTGCATGATGCGTTCTCCTATTCCGCCGCCTGGGTGCCGACCTGGTGGGCGCGCTTGGGACCGCTGCCGGTCCGGCCGAGCCAGGCGGCGATGCGGCGCGCGCCTTCCATGATGCCGCCGGGCAGGAAGACCACGATCAGCACGAAGACGAGGCCGAGCGACAGGTGCCAGCCCTCGCCGACGAATTTCGAGCTGATGGTGACGGCCACTTCCCTGACGCCGTCCGGCAGGAAGCTGTAGAAGCTGTTGAGGACGTTGGCGTTGAACGACGAGAAGATGTTCTCGAAGTACTTGATGATCCAGGCGCCGAGCACCGGCCCGATCAGCGTGCCGACGCCGCCGAGGATGGTCATCAGCACCACCTCGCCCGAGGCGGTCCAGCGCATGCGCTCCGCGCCGGCGAGCGGGTCGGTGACCACCAGCAGCGAGCCGGCGAGCCCGGCGAGCATGCCGGAGATGACGAAGGCGCTGAGCGTGTAGGGCCTTGTGTTGAAGCCGGTGTAGTTCATGCGGTTCTGGTTCGACTTGATGCCCTTGAGCATCAGGCCGAAGGGCGAGTTGGTGATCCGCATGGCGAGGAAGAAGGTGGCGAGCAGGAAGAAGGCGGAGAAGTAGAAGCCGTTCCAGCCCGACAGCGACATGCCGAACACGGAGGGCACCGGCATGCCCGCCGGCGCGTCGAAGAACAGGCGGTCGAGCACGCGCGGGTCGTTGAGCGCCATGCGCAGGCCGGTCTCGCCGTTGGTGATCGGGGTGAGCACCGAATAGGCGAGGTTGTAGCTCATCTGCGCAAAGGCGAGCGTCAGGATCGAGAAGTAGATGCCCGAGCGGCGCAGCGAGACGAAGCCGATGGCCAGCGCGAACAGGCCGGCCACGACCACGGCGAAGATGATCGCCGGAATCGCGTTCAGGCTCAGCAGCTTGAACGACCACATCGCGGCATAGGAGCCGACGCCGAAGAAGGCGGCGTGGCCGAAGCTCAGATAGCCGGTGAGGCCGAACAGGATGTTGAAGCCGATGGCGAAGATCCCGAAGATCATGAAGCGCTGCAGAAGGTCCGGGTAGGCCGCCCCGAACGGGGTGGCCAGGATCGGCAGGAGCAGGACGACCGCGGAGAAGCCGACGAAGAGGATCAGGTCTTTGCGTGACATGAAGCTGGTCATTTATGCCTCCATCACGCCGCGGCGGCCCATCAGTCCGCGAGGACGCACGAGCAGGATGACGACGGCGACGAGGTAGATGATGATCTGGTCGATGCCGGGGAAGATGGCCTTCACCTGCGTCATCGAGGCGAAGGACTGGAGGATGCCCAGCAGGAAGCCGGCGGCGACCGCGCCGGGCAGCGAGCCCATGCCGCCGACCACGACCACGACGAACGAGATCACGAGGAATTCCATGCCGATCGTGTAGTTCGGCGGCAGCAGCGGCGTGTACATCACGCCGGCCATGCCGGCGACGATCGCGGCGATCCCGAACATGATGGTGAAGCGGCGGTCGATGTTGATGCCGAGGAGCCCGACGGTCTCGCGGTCGGCCATGCCGGCGCGCACCACCATGCCGAAGGTCGTGAACTGCAGGAAGGCGAAGACAGCGCCGATGATCGCCACCGAGAACAGGAAGTAGACCAGGCGCCACCAGGGATAGGTGATCACGCCGGCCTGCATGCCGAGCCAGGCGCCGATGTCGGCGGCGCCGCGGATGGTGTCGGGCATGGGCTGCGGGTGGGGATTGGGGCCGAAGGTCGCCTTGACGAGCTCGCCGATGACGATGGCGAGGCCGAACGTCACCAGGATCTGCTCGGCATGCGGCCGCTTGTAGAAGTGCTTGATCAGGCCGCGCTCCATCACTACGCCGATGACCAGCATCACCGGGACGGCGAGCAGCAGCGACAGCGGCACGGAGTAGTTGACGAGGACGGCGCCGAAATCCCCGAACCAGGACTGCACCAGCGGCTCGCGCACTTCGAGCGGCTGTCCCCAGGGCGAGAGCTTCTCGGGGTCGATGGTGACCGTCTCCATCGTCAGAAGCTGACGGAAGGCGACGGCGCAGAAGGCGCCCAGCATGAACAGGGCGCCATGGGCGAAATTGACGACGCCCAGCGTGCCGAAGACGATGGTCAGCCCGAGCGCGATCAGCGCGTAGGCGCTGCCCTTGTCCAGGCCGTTCAGGAACTGCAGGAAAATGACTTCAAACATGGCCGGCCTCCCGGACCGCCTTCAGCATGTGAGCGAAGCCCGCCCCGCCCCGGGAGGCGGCGGGGGGGGCGCATCAGCCAGACAGGCTTTCTTGCACTGCGGAACCGGCTCCGACGGCCCAAGCTCGCCGCCGAAGATCGACGGGTCGTAGGTGGTGACGTCGCGCTCGACGATCTGCTCGACGTTGAGCACGTCGAACTGGCTGGTCGGATTCTCGTTGCCGCGCACCACCAGCACCGACTTCATGCACTGATGGTCCTCGGCCCGGTAGAGCGTCGCGCCGTTGCCCATGCCGTCGAACTCGAAGCCTTCGAGCGCCTTGATGACTTCCGGCGGGTAGAAGGTGCCGGCCCGCTCGACCGCGTCGGCGTAGAGCAGCGCCTGGACGTAGGCCGTGTGCGCGGCCTGCGAGGGCGGCTGGCCGTAGGCGGCGCCGAACGACTTGGTGAAGGCCTGCGAGCCCTCGTCCTGCAGGTTCCAGTGCCAGTTCGAGGTGCCATAGATGCCCTTGATGTTCTCGCCGGCGCCCTTGGCCATCAGCTCGGAGAACAGCGGCACGACGATCTCGAAGTTCTTGCCGTTGGCCTGGCGGTCGCGCATGCCGAACTGGACGGCCTGGGTCAGCGAGTTGACCATGTCGTTGCCGTAGTGGTTCAGGATCAGCACGTCGGCGCCGGAGTTGAGGACCGGCGTGAGGAACTGCGAGTAGTCGCCCGCGCCGAGCGGCGTGCGGACGGCGGCGACGGTCTCCCAGCCGAGGGCCTCGGTTGCGGCCTTGATCGACTCCTCCTGGGTCCAGCCCCAGGTGTAGTCGGCGGTCAGGTGGTAGGCGCGGCGGTCCTTGCCGTAGGCCTCGCCGATCACCGGCGCGATCGCAATGCCCGACTGGTAGGCGTTGAAGAAGTGGCGGAAGCCGTAGCGCCGCTTGTCCTTGCCGGTGGTGTCGTTCGAATGGGTCAGGCCGGCCATGAAGATGATGCCCATCTCCTGGCAGAGCGACTGCACGGCGATGGCCTCGCCCGAGGACGAGCCGCCGGTGATCATGATGGCATTGTCGCGCTCGATCATGCGCGTGGCGCCGGCGCGGGCCACGTCGGACAGCGTCTGGCTGTCGGAGGTGACGAACTGCACCTTCTTGCCGAGGATGCCGTTGCCCTTGAGCGCTGACGGCTTGAGCACGTTCATCAGGCCGCCGTCGCCCTCGCCGTTCAGGTGCTTGACGGCAAGCTCGTAGGCCTTGAGCTCGTCGGCGCCCTCTTCCGCGTAGGTGCCGGTGAGCGGCAGGTTGAGGCCGAAGGTCACGGTGCCGCCGGTCGGGTTGTTGCAGAAGTCCTGGGCCCAGGCGCCCTTGGTGAAGATGGTGGGCATGCCGAGGGCAAGCGCGCCCGCTCCTGCCCCTTTAAGCAGATTACGCCTGCTGGTGATGAATTTGGTCATATCGTCTCCTCCACGCGGCCGCCCTCCCGGCGTCGCGTGCAAGAGACTGGCATAAAAAGTCACAACTGCAATATCCAATTGACATAAAAGGTGTTTTTTGTAAATATTGGCTCATCTGTAAAGTTCAATCAGTCAATTATTTACAAATGCCTTCGAAATTCCCATGAGCAGGGTACGCACGCCCATCGGCGCACGCATCAAGCGCAGGCGCATTGCGGCCGGCCTGTCGCAGGTGGCGCTGGCCCAGGCGCTCGGCATTTCGGCGAGCTATCTCAACCTGATCGAGAACAACAAGCGCGCCATCGGCGGCACGCTCCTGCTGCGCATCGGCGAGCGGCTTGGCATCGATCTCGAGCACCTGTCGGGCGAGAGCGAGGGGCGCACCATCGGCGCCATCGGCGAGCTGATGGCCGACCCGGTGATGCGCGGCATCGAGATGGAGCACGAGGCGATTCGCGACCTCGTCGCCCGGCATCCGGAGGCCGGCGCGGCCTTGGCGCGCCTCTACCGCGCCTTCGCCGACGCCACGGCCGAGATCGACGTGCTGCAGCACCGGCTGAGATCCGACCCGCTGCTGTCGCAGCTCCTCCATCCGATCCTCAACCGCATCGCCGGCATCAAGTCGGGCGCGGAGATCCTCGAGACCATCTCCGACCTGACCGACGAGGAGCGCCGGCGCTTCGTCGGCACGATCAACGCCGAGGCGCGCGAGCTCGTGCCGTCGATGCAGAGCCTCGTCGACTATTTCGACCAGGCGGCGGCGCGCCAGAAGCGCGTCTCGCCGATCAGCGAGCTCGACGAGGCGATCATCGCCAACGGCAACCATTTCCCGGCGCTGGAGGACGCGGCCGCGACGCTCCGGACCGAGCTCGCCGGCAGGGGGCAGCTCGACGAGGCCGCCGTCGCCCGGCTGGTCGAGAAGCGGCTCGGCGTAACCT
>JAEZXF010000071.1 GCA_023419995.1 Pseudomonadota bacterium
ATCGAGACCGGCCTGGTCCCGCGCTCGCCGGCGTCGGTGCCCGCGCCGCGCTGCGGAATGTGGAGCCCGGTGACGAGCTTCATCAGCGTGGACTTGCCGCAGCCCGACGGGCCGACCACGGCGGCGAACTCGCCGGTGCCCACCGTGAGCGAGAGGCCCTCGACCGCGAGCAGGCCTTCGGGCCCGCCATAGCGCATGTCGACGTCCTCGATGGTGACGAGAGGGCGCGTCATCTGTTCTCCGTCCGCTTCCCGGTATCGTGTGCGGGAGCCGGCGCTTCCCCGCGCCGGCTCCCGCGTTCCCCTCGACCGGAGGTCAGGGAAGCAGCCGCTCTTCCTTCGGCGGCAGGTAGGAGGCGTCGAACACGTCGCCCGGCCCGACCGCGCCCTTCAGCCCCATCGACACCTTGAGGTACTCGATGGAGGCGGCGAGCTTGGTCTCGTCGATGCCGCCGAAGCCGTTCTCGACCACGTAGGGCGTCCTGATGTTGCGGGCGTTGGCCATGTCGAGGCGCTCGCGCTCGATCGCGGCGTCGAGCACCTCGTTGCGCTTCATCACCGCCGCGACGCCGGCGTCGGGATCGGCGACCGCGTCGGCGAAGCCCTTGGCGAGCGCCTTGAGGAAGCCCTTCACCGCGTCCGGGTTCTGGGCCGCGAAGTCGGTGTTGACCATGATGGAGTTGCCGTAGAGGTCGAGCCCGTTCTCGGCCATCATAATGGTCGAGATGTCGTCGCCGTCGATGCCCTGCGCCTTGAGGTTGAGCACCGAGGAGAAGGCGAAGCCGAAGATGCCGTCGACCTGGCCCTGCGCCAGCATCGGCTCGCGCACCGGGAAGCCGACGCTCTCGATCGTCACCTTGCTCTCGTCGATGCCGGCCGCCTGCACGAACGCCTTCCACTGCGCGAAGGCTCCATCGGGAGGAGGAGCGCCGAGCTTCCTGCCCTCGACCGACTTCGGGTCCTCGGTGACGCCGAGCGACTTGCGGCCGATGATCGCGAAGGGCGGCCGCTCGTAGACGACCATCACCGCGCGCACCTTCTGCGCCGGGTCCTCGTCGAGGAACTTGATCAGCGAGTTGATGTCGCCGAAGCCGAGCTGATAGGTGCCGGTGGCCACGCGCGGGATGGCCTCGACCGAGCCCGCGCCGGAGTCGATCGTGACGTTGAGGCCCTCGGCCGCGAAGTGCCCGTTGTCGATGGCGAGGAAGAAGCCGGCGGCCGGCCCCTCGAACTTCCAGTCGAGCGTGAACTTGATGTCGGTCTGCGCCGCGGCCGGAGCGGACGAGCCGGCAAACATCGTGCCCGCCATCAGGCCCGCCGCCACGAAGGAGAAAACTCTGCGCGAAATCATGGATGAAGATACTCCCAGCCGGTTTCCTGAGGGCATCAAACCGGCTCCCGCAAGCTATTGCAAGCGGTAATCTGCCCAAGCGATCGGCAAATTGTTGCAGTGCACAAAATTTAGACAAAGTGCACGCTGCCGTACCCGGCCACGCTTGCCGAAAAGGCAGCGCCGCCCGCTTGACCGGCGCGCCGTTTCGGCTTCACCTCGGGCAAAGTGGAGATGATGCCGTGCCCTTCGACAGCCAACGACAGATCGCCTCGCCGACGGGCGCCGCGCTCAACCTCTACACCGCCCGGCCGGCGGGCGCGCCGCGCGGCGTGGTGCAGGTCAACCACGGCCTTGCCGAGCTTGCCGCGCGCTACGCGCGCTTCGCGCGGCTGCTCGCGGCGCACGGCTTCGCCGTCTACGCCCACGACCACCGCGGCCACGGCTTCACCACCGCGCCGGACGCGCCGCTGGGCTCGTTCGGGCCGCAGCCCGCGGCGGCCAACGTCGTCGCCGACGTCGCCGCCGTGCACGACCTGATCGCGGAGGAGGAGCCGGGCGTGCCGGTCATCGTCTTCGGCCACTCGATGGGTGCGCTGATCGCGCTCAACTTCGTGCTGAAGCATCATCACCGCATCGCCGGCGCGGCGATCTGGAACGGCAACTTCTCGGCCGGCCTGCTCGGCCGGCTGGCGCAGGCGGTGCTAGCGTGGGAGACGTTCCGTCTCGGCTCGGACGTGCCGTCGCGCCTCCTGCCGCAGCTCACCTTCCGCGACTGGGCGAGGAAGGTGACGGACGGCCAAACGCCGTTCGACTGGCTGTCGCGCGACCAGGCGGAGGTCGACGCCTACGTCGCCGACCCGCTGTGCGGCTTCGACGCCTCGGTCGGCATGTGGAAGGGCGTCTTCGACCTGATCTTCGCCGGCGCCGACGACCGCAGCCTCGCCGGCGTGCCGCGCACCCTGCCGTTCAACGTCGTCGGCGGCGCGAAGGACCCTGCGACCGGCTTCGGCAAGGCGACGGAGCATCTCGCGGCCCGCCTGCGGGCGCTGGGCTTTTCGAATCTCGTTTCAAAGGTTTACGCGCAGACACGGCACGAATCCCTCAACGAGTTGAATCGCGATCTCATCATGCAGGAGTTCGCGCAGTGGGCGGAAGGCGTCGTTGCCGGAGGAGGTCATGACGGCGGCGCATGACCCCATGCCGAGAATTCGGATACCCTGCCGCCCGGCGATCTGGTAGGCCTCTGGCACGCTGAAACGGAGGCTGCCGCAGCCATGGCCGAAGCGCCGCTCGCCCAAGCCCCCCTCAAGGGCATACGCGTCATCGAGCTTGCCCGCATCCTGGCCGGTCCGTGGGCCGGGCAACTGCTCGCCGACCTCGGCGCGGACGTCATCAAGGTCGAGAGCCCGGACGGCGGCGACGACACCCGCAAGTGGGGGCCGCCCTTCGTCATGAGCCACGACGGCGAGAACCTGTCCGCCGCCTATTACCATTCCTGCAACCGCGGCAAGCGCTCGATCGCGCTCGACTTCTCGACGCCGGAGGGGGCGCAGACCGTGCGCCGCCTCGTCGCCTCCGCCGACGTGCTGATCGAGAACTTCAAACTCGGCGGGCTGAAGAAGCACGGGCTCGACTACGAGAGCCTGCGCGCGATCAACCCGCGCCTCGTCTACTGCTCGATCACCGGCTTCGGCCAGGACGGCCCCTATGCGCCGCGGGCCGGCTACGACTTCATCATCCAGGGCATGAGCGGGCTGATGTCGATCACCGGCGAGCCCGGCCGCGAGCCGCAGAAGGCCGGCGTCGCCGTCTCCGACATCTTCACCGGGCTCTATTCGGTGATCGCCATCCAGGCCGCGCTGCGCCACGCGGAAGCCACCGGCGAGGGCCAGCACGTCGACATGGCGCTGTTCGATTCGCAGATCGCGGTGCTCGCCAACCAGAACCTGAACTATCTAGTCTCGGGCACGCCGCCGGTGCAGATGGGTAACGCCCACATGAACATCGCGCCCTACGAGGTGGTGCCGGTCAGCGCCGGCCATATCATCCTCGCCGTCGGCAATGACGGCCAGTTCCAGCGCTTCTGCGCCGTCACCGGCATGAGCGCCGCCGCCGCCGACCCCGACTTCGCCACCAACGCGCTGCGGGTCAGGAACCGCGTCCGCCTGCGCGAGGAAGTCGTCGCCGTGACGCAGACCTGGGCGCGCGACGCGCTGCTGGCGGAGCTGGAGAAGGCGGCCGTGCCCGCCTCGCCGATCAACACCATCGGCCAGATGTTCGACGACCCGCAGACAGTGGCGCGCGGCATGCGCCTCGACCTCGACGACGGCCTCGGCAACACCCTTCCCTCCGTGCGCTCGCCCATGGTGATGAGCGCCACCCCGCTGACCTACGGGCGCCCCTCGCCGCGCCTCGGCCAGCACACGCAAGAAATCCTCGCAGAACTGGAGAAGAGCGGCAAATGAGAACCGGCGGACAACTCATCGTCGACGCGCTCGAGGCCAACGGCGTCGACAGGCTCTATTGCGTGCCCGGCGAAAGCTACCTCGCCGTGCTCGACGCGCTTCACGATTCCAAGATCGAGACCATCGTCTGCCGCCAGGAAGGCGGCGCGGCGATGATGGCCGACTGCTACGGCCGCCTCACCGGCAGGCCGGGCATCTGCTTCGTCACCCGTGGGCCGGGCGCCACCAACGCCTCGGCCGGCGTGCACATCGCCCGGCAGGATTCGATCCCGATGATCCTGTTCATCGGCCAGATCGGCCGCGGCATCAAGGAGCGCGAGGCGTTCCAGGAGGTCGACTACAAGGCGTTCTACGGCTCGATCGCCAAATGGGTGGTCGAGATCGACGACGCCGCGCGCGTGCCCGAGCTCGTCACCCGCGCCTTCGCCGTCGCCACCTCCGGCCGGCCTGGCCCGGTGGTGGTCTCGCTGCCCGAGGACATGCTGACCGACGAGGTCGAGGCGGTCGCCGCGCAGGCCGCCGTGCCAGTCGAGACGCACCCCGGCGACGGGGAGATGCAGGCGATCCAGGCGCTGCTCGAGAAGGCCGAGCGGCCGTTCGTCATCCTCGGCGGCACCCGCTGGGGCGACGAGGCGGTGGCCGACATCCGCGCCGCAGCGGAAGCGTGGTCGCTGCCGGTCGGCTGCTCGTTCCGCCGCCAGATGCTGTTCGACCATCTGCACCCGTCCTATGCCGGCGACGTCGGCATCGGCATCAACCCGCAGCTCTCGGCCTACGTCAGGCAGGCCGATCTGGTGCTGCTCGTCGGCGGCCGCTTCAGCGAGATGCCGTCCTCGGACTACACGCTGCTGAAAAGCCCCTACCCGGACCAGGCGCTGGTCCATGTCCACCCGGACCCGCAGGAGCTCGGCCGCGTCTACCGCCCGACCGTCGCGGTCAACGCCTCGCCCGCCAGCTTCGCCGCCGCGCTGCGCGCCACCGCACCGAAGGCGACGCCGGCCTGGGCGAACCGCACCGAGGAATTGCACCAGTCGTTCCTCAAATGGTCGACGCCGCCGGCGACCGGCCCCGGCAAGGTGCTGATGGGCCCGATCATGGAGCATCTGGAAAAGGTGCTGCCGGAGGACGCCGTCATCTGCAACGGCGCCGGCAACTTCGCCACCTGGATGCACCGCTTCCACCGCTTCCGCCGCAACAACACCCAGGCCGCGCCGACCTCGGGCTCGATGGGCTACGGCCTGCCGGCCGGCGTCGCCGCCAAGCACCTGTTCCCCGGGCGCGAAGTGATCGTGTGGGCCGGCGACGGCGACTTCATGATGCACGGGCAGGAATTCGCCACCGCCATCCAGTACGGGCTGCCGATCGTCGTCGTCATCCTCAACAACGGCATCTACGGCACCATCCGCATGCATCAGGAACGCGAGTATCCCGGCCGCGTCTCCGGCACGACGCTCAGGAATCCCGACTTCGCTGCGCTGGCCCGCGCCTATGGCGGCCACGGCGAGACGGTGACGGAGACGGCCGGGTTCGCCGCCGCCTTCGAGCGGGCGCGCACGAGTGGCATCCCCGCCATCGTCGAGATCAAGCTCGATCCCGAGGCGATCACCCCGGCCCGCACGCTGACCGACATCCGCGAAGGCCGCTGAGCGCGGCGACCCAGCAACAGGCGGCGCGCAGCCCACGCCGCCGCTTCCCCTTCGTCCCCACGAACGGGAAGAAGAGAGCCAGTCGCACGCCGTTACCCATTGCAAACCAGACGAACGGCAAGATTCCCGCCATCCGAAGGGTATTTCTTCGGGCATCGCAAAATTCTCCGCCCGCGCCTTGAACCGGCCCGCCCCAGTTCCCATGTAAAATCGCCTGCGGAAATCTCCGGATTCGGGCGACATGCGGCGTGGACGGCGCCGCATTTTCATAAGAGTGGGACACAATATGGAAATCTTCACGCCCGAGGGCTTCACCGCCCTTCTGCAGGTGATGGCCATCGACCTCGTACTTGCCGGCGACAATGCGGTGGTGATCGGCCTGGCCGCCGCCGGCCTGCCCGCCAACCAGCGCGCCAAGGCCATTTTCATCGGCATCATCGCCGCCACCGTGCTGCGCATCGCCTTCGCCAGCGTCACGGTCCAGCTTCTCGAGATCATCGGCCTTCTGCTGGTCGGCGGCATCCTGCTGCTGTGGGTGTGCTGGAAGATGTGGCGCGAGCTGCGCACCCCGCATCACGAAGCCCATGCCGCGCAGGAAGCGCTGGCCAACGAGGATCTCGACGCCAGCGGCGGCATCGCCGAGGGCGCGCCGCGCAAGACGCTGAAGCAGGCCGCGATCCAGATCATCATCGCCGACGTGTCGATGTCGCTCGACAACGTGCTGGCGGTGGCCGGCGCGGCGCGCGACCATCCGACCGTGCTGGTCATCGGCCTCGTGCTTTCCATCGCGCTGATGGGCATCGCCGCCAGCTTCATCGCCCGCCTGCTCGAGAAGCACCGCTGGATCGCCTATATCGGCCTGATCATCATCCTCTACGTCGCGCTCGAGATGATCTATCGCGGCGCCATGGAAGTATGGCCGGCGGTCGCGGCCGGCATGTAGCCGAACGCGCACGACCACGGCGTCCGCCAAGGCCCGCAGCTTTTCGAAGCCGCGGGCCTTTTTCTTGCCCTGCCCGCCCCCGCGGTTCCAATGCCGCTCAGGAACGGGAGCACGGCGGTCGCTCCGGCGGCAGCATGCTGCGGCGACATCGCACAAGGTCGCTTCCCGCCGAAGCATCCAGCCCGGCTGCGCCGGTCGATCGGAAGCGTCGCGCCTCAACCCGAAGGACAGCGCCGCCCCTCATCCGCCTGCCGGCACCTTCTCCCCGTGAACGGGGAGAAGGAGGCTGTCCGCGACCTCGCCGCTTCCCTCTCCCGGCTTCTCCCCGCTCCCCTCTTCCGGTTTGCAGAGAAAAGAACGGCCCGAAGGGTCGTGTGCATGGCGGCGGTCG
The DNA here is from genome assembly GCA_023419995.1 of Pseudomonadota bacterium. Lineage (GTDB taxonomy): Bacteria > Pseudomonadota > Alphaproteobacteria > Rhizobiales > Rhizobiaceae > Aerobium. Next base: position 6,778 of record JAEZXF010000071.1, read on the forward strand.
CGTTCCGGTCCCGGCCGCCTTCATCCCTCGCGCGACCGGCGAGCCGGACCAGAAAAGGGGCGGTTGCCCGCCCCTTTTCTTTCCGTCGCGAATGCGGGCGGTGCTGGCCGGATCAGCCGCCGAACGCCTTGTCGGTGACGGCGTGGGTCCACGCGTTCTCGGGCTTCTTCGAGATCACCGGATCGTCGCCGCCGGTCAGCAACGTCTCCTCGCCGGGATGCGGGACGAGGTAGGCCTCGCGGCCCGTGCGCGTGCTGCGCGGCGGCTCCTGCCGCGCCTTGGTGATCACGGCCGAGGCGGCAATCGTCGTGGGCGGCCGGTCGGCAATCGTCCAGCGGCCGTCCCGGTCGATCCGGATCGGCACGGGGACGTAGCGCGAGCGATCGAGGTTCGCGATGACGGACGCCGCCGAGG
>JAEZXF010000098.1 GCA_023419995.1 Pseudomonadota bacterium
ACCGGCCCGCGCATCGTCTTTTCCCGCCGGGGGCGTCCGGTCAGCCGGCCGGCTCCTCGTGCATCTTCTTGAAGTGGATCAGGCCCGGCGCCCACATGTGCTTGACCGGGTCGACGTCGACATGGATCACCGCGGCGCCGCCGCTGTCCAGCGCCCGCTGCAGCGAGGCGCGGAACTGGTCGGCCGAGGACACCCGTTCGCCGAACGCGCCCATCGACTGGGCGAGGAGGTCGAAGCGGATCTCGCCGAGGTCGGTCTTGATCGTCTCGTGGTCACCGAGCTTCTTGAACAGCATGGTCTTGAACGGGCGCAGCATGAACTGCTGGTTGATCTTCACCATGCCCCACTGCTTGTCGCACAGCACGATCCAGATCACACGCGCCTTGTTGCGCACCGCCGTCTCGACCTCCTGCGGGTGGAAGCCGAACGCGCCGTCGCCGATGATGCAGCAGACCGGCACGTCCGGATGCGCGACCGCCGCGCCCACGGCCTGCGCCATGCCCGCGCCGAGCATGCCGAACTTGAAGGTCGAGAGGATCCGGTTCGGCACCCGCGCCTTGTGGTAGAACATCGCCCACACGGCGGCGTTGCCGCCGTCGGCGACCAGCACGCTGTCCTCGGGGAAGAGCTGGTCGCAGATCGTCGCGATGTGCGCCGGGTTCATCGGGTCCCGCATGTCCGACAGGGCCTTGTCCCAGCCGGCACGTTCCTCGGCGATCAGCTTGCGGTAGCCGGCGACGCGCCGTTTGCGTGCGTCGAGGCCGGGCGGAGGCGTCCGCTCCAGCCGCTCGGCGAGCGCCGCCAGGAACAGCCTGACGTCGGCCTGCACCGGCAGGTCCGCCGGCTTGTTCAGCCCGAGGCTGGCGGCGTCGATGTCGACCTGCACGGTGCGTTGCTCGGCCGGGTTGCGCCAGTAGGGCGGCTTGCCCCACCAGTCGGTCTCGCCGACGCGGGAGCCGAGGATCAGCGCCACGTCGGCCTCGTTGCGCACCTTGTGGTTGGTCTTGACATGCGGCATCGGGATCGCCAGCGGCGAGGTTTCCGGCAGCGCGCCGCGCGCCGCCCAGCTCGTCGTCACCGGCGCGTGCAGCAGGCTCGCCACCCGTTCCAGTTCGGCGAAGGCGCCGGCATGGATGATGCCGCTGCCGGCATGGATCATCGGCGCCTCGGCCTCCAGCAGCCAGCGGGCGGCCAGCTCGACCTGGTCGGCCGGCGGCGGCAGCGGCGCACCGCGGCGGTAGTGCTTCGGGTTCCACGGCGCCGGGGCCTTGAACTTGCCGTTCATCAGCGTCTCGGGCACGTCGAGGTGGACGACGCCCGGCCGCCCGTCCCAGCATGCCCTGAGCGCCTTGCGCGCCAGCTCGGGAATGCGCTCGAACGAGGACGCCGCCGCGCTCCACTTGCCGATGCGGCCGATGACGCCGGCCTGGTCGAAGCACTGGTAGGCGCCGCCGCGGTCGGGATACATGATCGCCGGCCGCCGTGCGCTGGTGATGACGAGCACCCGGTTGCCCTCCGCCTGCTCGACGACCAGCCCCGGCAGGATGTTGGCGACGCCCGGCCCGTTCGAGGCCATGCAGACGCCGAGCTTGCCGGTCAGCCGCGCATAGGCCGCGGCCATGTGCGCCGCACTCGTCTCGTGGCGCGGCGTGACGATCTCGATGCCCAGCCGGTGAAGCGTCGAGTAGAAGCCGAAATAGGTGCCGTCTATGATGCCGAAGACCTTCTCGACGCCTTCGCCATGCAGTATGCGGGCGAGCAACTCGCCCCCGCTCATCTCAGTCATGCAGTCCCCCCGATGGTCCGGGCCACTGGCCCGGCGCTAGAATATGCTCTAGTAACGGGAGCTTACTCACGCGGGACTTGGCCGTAACGTTTCAAACAGGACGGGCAGGCGGCAATTCAGGCCATGAACGACGATCTCTTCAGCGTTAACCGGCTCTATGCGCGCGCTGTGATCCAGAGCGCCGACCGGCTGTCGCTCGCCTTGCCGGCCGAGCTGCGCAGGGCCGTCGACGACAACGCCCGCCTGCCGCTCGCCACCCTCGACCAGCTGTGGGACGCCTATTGCCGCGCCACCGGCGACCGGCTGGCGGGCCTGCGCCTCGGGCTCGAGCTGCAGGCCGGCCATCTCGATTGCGTCGGCATGCTGCTGGCCTCGTGCGACACGCTGGGCGAGGCGCTGGAGCAGCTCGTCGAGGTCGCGCCGATCGTCGGCGAGGGCGGCGACTTCGTCATTGCCGACGATGGCGATCTCGTCACCGTCCACTACCGCCCGCATCTGGCGCTGCGCCAGGCGGAGCGCGTCGAGGCGGCGCTCGCCGGATTGCTGAGGCTGAGCATATGGGCGACGGGCGGCGCGTTCCGGCCGGCCGGAATGCACTTCGCCCACCAGCCGCTCGGCGCCTCGGGCGAGTATCGCGCCCTGCTGCGCATCCCGCTGACCTTCGGCGCGCCCGACAATGCGCTGGTCTTCAGCGCGGGCCAGCTCGACCTGCCGCTCATTCAGGCCAACAGCACGCTCCGCGAGCACCTGCGCCAGCTGACCGACCGGATGCTGGCCGAGCTCGGCCAGGCCAGCCTTTCCGCCGAGGTGCAGCGGCTGATCCGCGCCAATCCGCGCTGGGGCAAGGAGCGCGTGGCCGAGCGCCTGACCATCAGTGGCCGGCATCTCAACCGGCGCCTGGCGGAGGAGGGGACCTCGTTCAAGCTGCTGCGCGACGCCAGCCTGCACGGCGTCGCCATCGAGCGGCTGCGAAGCGCGGACAACCTGCGCGACATCGCCGACGGTCTGGGCTTCTCCGCCGAAAGCGCCTTCGCCAAGGCGTTCCGCCGCTGGTCGGGGCTGACGCCGGCCCAGTTCCGCAAGCAGCGCGAGGTCGAGGCCGGCTGAGGCCGGCGCGCGTTCAGTCGCCGCGCAGGCGATGGCCGGCGACGGCGTAGACGCGCTCCCGGCCCAGCATGTGGGCGACGAGGCCTCCGGCGCGGAACAGGCCGCCGAAAGCGGGATCGAGCACGTTCAGCGAGCCGGTGAACGCACCGAAGGCCGGCATCACCAGCCGCTCCCCGTCGGTGGCGAAGCAGCGGCGGCGCACGGCGCGGCCGCGCTGCACGACCGTCGCGCCCGGATGGAGATGGCCGGCGATCTCGCCCGGCGCGGCCGCGGCCTGCGGTTCGTGGCGGAAGCGCAGGCGGCCGGCGGCGATCTCCCGCGCCACCGTGCCGGGCAGACCGGCCGGCGCGTCGGGATCGTGGTTGGCGGTGATCCAGATCCAGTCGCGGCCGGCCATCAGCGCCGCGAGCCTTTCGCGGAACGGCATCGGCATGCGCGCCGCGCCGCCGCCGTCGTGGAAGCTGTCGCCGAGACTGACGACCGTGCGCGGCCGATGCCGGGCGATAACCGCCGCCAGCAGTTCCAGCGGCGCCGCCGTGTCGTAGGGCGGCAGGAGGCGGCCCCGACGCGCCGCCGCCGAGCCCTTCTCCAGGTGCAGGTCGGAGACGACGAGAAGCTTCATGTCCGGCAGGAACAGCGCGCCGCACGGGTCGCACAGCGCCACCTCGCCGGCGATGACGACCAGGCCGGCGCGGGCGGAAAGCCCGGTCATGTCGGGGGCGGCGTTCATGCCTCGGTCATCGCCTCGCGGATCAGCTCGTCCTCTATCTCGGACAGGAGCACCTCTTCGGCCTCGCCCTTCACGCTCTCCTTGCCGATCTCCAGCATGATCGGGACGGCGAGCGGCGAGATGCGGTCGAGGCCCTTATGCACGATTCGACCCCGGATGCGCGAGAGGAGCCCGGAGAGCCGGCCGATGTCGAGCAGGCCCGCGGCGGCGTCGGCACGGGTGGCGCGCAGGAGAATGTGGTCGGGATCGTGGGTGCGCAGCACGTCGTAGATCAGGTCGGCCGAGACGGTCACCTGCCTGCCGGTCTTCTCCTGTCCGGGGTGGCGCTTCTCGATCAGCCCGGCGATGACGGCGCAGGCGCGGAAGGTGCGCTTCAGCATCCAGCTTTCCGCCATCCACGCCTCGAGGTCGTCGCCCAGCATGTCCTCGTCGAACAGGGCGGAAAGCGGCAGCGCGCCGCTTTCGTGCAGCGCGCCGATGTCGGCGTCGGCCCACACCGCCAGCGAATAGTCGGTGGCGACGAAGCCGAGCGGCCGCGCGCCGGCGCGGTCCAGCCGGCGGGTGATGAGCATGCCGAGCGTCTGGTGCGCCAGCCTGCCCTCGAAGGCGTAGGCGACCATGTAGAAGCGCCCGCCGCGCGGAAAAGTCTCGACCAGCAGGTCGCCGGCGCGCGGCAGCATCGAGACGCGGTTCTGCACCGCGAGCCACTCGGAAACCTGCTCGGGAAGCGCCCGCCAGCGCGCCGGGTCCGCCAGCATGGCGCGCACCTCGCCCGCGAGATAGGTCGAGAGCGGGAACTTGCCGCCGGCATAGGCCGGCACGCGCGCATCCTGCCCGGCGGCGTTGGAGACGTAGCACTCGTTCTCGCGGATGCCCTCGAAGCGCAGCATGCGGCCGGAGAACAGAAAGGTGTCGCCGGGCGACAGCGTCTCGACGAAATACTCCTCGACCTTGCCGAGCGACAGGCCGCCCGCCGCCGCGCCGCCGCGCCGCCGGGTCAGCCGGACATTGAGCAGCGGCTCCTCGATGATGGTGCCGATGTTGAGCCGGTACTGCTGGGCGAGGCGCGGATGCGCGACGCGCCACAGGCCCTCCTTCGTCCTGCGGATGCGGGCATAGCGCTCGTAGACGCGCAGCGCGTAGCCGCCGGTGGCGACGAAATCGACCACGCGCGAAAAGGTGCCGGCGTCGAGCGCCGCATAGGGCGCTGCCGTCCGCACCTCGTCGTAGAGCGCCGTCTCGTCGAAGGGCGCGGCGCAGGCCATGCCCATGACGTGCTGGGCGAGCACGTCGAGCGCGCCCTCCGCCAGGGGCGGGGTGTCCTGCGCGCCGAGATAGTTCGCCTCCAGCGCCGCCCGGCACTCCAGCACCTCGAAGCGGTTGGCCGGCACGAGGATGGCGCGGCTCGGCTCGTCCATGCGGTGGTTGGAGCGGCCGATGCGCTGGGCGAGCCGCGACGCCCCCTTGGGCGCGCCGACATGGATGACGAGGTCGACGTCGCCCCAGTCGATGCCGAGATCGAGCGTCGAGGTGGCGACCACGGCGCGCAGCGCGTTCGCCTCCATCGCGCTTTCCACCCTGCGCCGCTGGGCGACGTCGAGCGAGCCGTGGTGCAGCGCGATCGGCAGCGTGTCGTCGTTGATGCGCCACAGCTCCTGGAACAGCAGCTCCGCCTGCGAGCGGGTGTTGACGAACAGCAGCGTCGTGCGATGCGCCTTGATCGCCTCGTAGATGTCGGGAAGGGCATAGCGGGCCGAATGGCCGGCCCACGGCACGCGCTCGCGCGAGTCGAGGATGGTGATGACCGGCTTGGCGCCGCCCTCCACCGTTATCAGCTCGGCCATGGTGCGGGACGAGTCCTGCGCCACCAGCCAGCGGCGCAGCGCATCCGGCTCGGCCACCGTGGCCGACAGGCCGATGGTCTGCAGGGCGGGCGCCAGCCGGCGCAGCCGGGCGAGGCCGAGGGCCAGAAGATGCCCGCGCTTCGACGTCACCAGCGAATGAAGCTCGTCCAGCACGACATATTTCAGGTCGGCGAAGAAGCGGCCGGCATCCGGCCCCGAGATCAGCAGGGCGAGCTGCTCCGGCGTGGTCAGGAGGATGTCGGGCGGGCTGAGCTTCTGGCGCTGGCGCTTGTGCTGCGGCGTGTCGCCGGTGCGGGTCTCGACGGTGATCGGAAGCTGCATCTCGGCGACCGGCTTGCCGAGATTGCGCTCGATGTCGACGGCAAGCGCCTTGAGCGGCGAGATGTAGAGCGTGTGGACGCCGCGATGCGCCTTGCCCGGCTTGCGCTTCGGCCGTTCGGCGAGCGCGGTCAGCGATGGCAGGAAGCCGGCCAGCGTCTTGCCCGCGCCCGTCGGCGCGATCAGCAGCACCGAACGCCCGGCCTGCGCATGGGCGAGCAGCCCGATCTGGTGCGGCCGCGCCGCCCAGCCGCGCGACGAGAACCAGCGCCGGAAGCGCTCGGGCAGGAGGGACGATTCGGGCGGGGCTGCGTTGGACACCGCCAACAGGTAATGCCGGGAGGGCGACGCGCCAAGCCTTCCGGCGTCGCCGCCGCCCCTCACCTGCCTGCCGGCATCCTC
>JAEZXF010000121.1 GCA_023419995.1 Pseudomonadota bacterium
CGTGACGGGGATCGGGGAGCAGCGCACCGTGGCGCTGGCCGACGGCTCGACGGTCCTTCTCAATGCCGGCAGCGCGCTGTCGGTCGATTTCGGTGACGCCGTCCGGCGGCTGCGTCTCCACCGCGGGCAGGCGACCTTCACCGTCGCCAGCGACGCGGCGCGCCCCTTCGTCGTCGCGGCGGCGGACGGGTCGGCGCGGGCGCTGGGCACGGTGTTCGACGTCGACATCCGTCCCCTCGAGGTCGTCGTCACCGTGATCGAGGGCACGGTCGGCGTCACGGCGGGACCGTCCGGGGACGCCGTCCTCGCGGGGGTGAACCAGCGGGTGCGCTACGGTGCCGCCGGCGCGCCCCTGCCCGCGGAAGCGGTGGACGCAGAGGCGGAGACCGCGTGGCGCCGGGGCAAGTTGATCTTCGACCGCAGGCCGCTCGGCGACGTCGTCGCCGAGATCGAGCGCTATCGCCGCGGCCGGATCGTCATCGCCAGCGACCGCCTGCGCCGGCTCGAGGTGACCGGCGTGTTCGACTTGGCCGACCCCGACGCCATCCTCGACGTGATGGAGGAGACGCTGCCGGTGCGGGTCGCGCGGCTGCCCTTCCTGACCGTGGTCCGCTGAGCCGGCAGGTCGATTCCCCGTCGGATCCCGGCAGTCGAGCGGGCTCCTCAAATTTTTTCGGACTCCGGGTGCAAGATCGCGCCCGACGCTTCGTCCTTGAGATGAGGGCGGGCAAGACGGCGCAAAGAACGCCGCCGCGTCCCCGCAGGCTTCAATCGGGCAGGACGGGCTGATTTTCATGCGTATCGGGACATTCGGAACACCGGCCGGCACGGCGTGCCGGGCTTCGATCAGGCGGACGGCCCTCGCGGGGTCGGCCGCGCTGCTGGTCGCCGTCGGGGCGTGGGGGGCGACGCCCGCCTTCGCCCAGGCGACGCGCAGCGTCACGGTCGACATCCGCGCGCAGGAGCTCGGGCGGGCGCTGACCGCCTTCGCCGACCAGGCGGGACTGCGGCTCCTCCTGCCGTCCGGCCTGGTGTCGGGCCGTACCAGCCCGGCGCTCGCCGGCACCATGACGCGCGGGGAGGCGCTGTCGCGGCTCCTGGCCGGCACCGGCCTCGCTTATGCCTTCACCAGCGCCGACACGGTGACGATCACCGACCGGGTGTCGTCGGCGCATGGTGGCGTCGACGCCAATGGCGCGCTGGTTCTCGACACGATCGACGTGACCGGCAGGATGGACCGCGATGCCGCCTCGGGTTCGGGGTTTCAGGGAACGCCCGACTGGGTCTACGAGACGCCCGCCGCCGTCAGCGTCGTCACCCGCCAGGCGATGGAGGCGCGCCCGCCGCGGAACACGGCCGACGTGGTGCGCGACACCCCGGGCGTCTGGGTCGAGAACGACCGGCGCAACTCGGGCGTGACCGCCAACATCCGCGGCCTCGCCAGCAACGGCCGCGTGGTGATGGCGGTGGACGATGCGCGGCAGAACTTCCGCGCCGTCGCCGGCGCGCAAGGGCTGACGGATACCGCCTTCGTCGACAGCGCCTTCCTGCGCACGGTCGAGGTCGAGAAGACCCGCGCCGCCGGCGTCGGCGGCGTCGGTGCGCTCGGCGGCATGGTGAACTTCCGCACCATCGACCCCGACGACGTCCTGCAGCCGGGACGGGATTTCGGCTTCATGCTGGACGGCACGACCGGCACCAACGCCTACAGATATTCCGGCAGCGCCGCCGCCGCCTGGCGGCTGACGCCGGACCTTTCGCTCCTCGTCGGCTATGGCGACAAGCGGATCGACGACTACAAGCCCGGCCAGAGCGGGCTGGACGACCTGCGCGCCCTCGGCACCTCCGCCTATCTCGGCCAGTACGCCAATTACGAGATCAGCAAGATGACGGCGCAGGACCAGTCGACCGCCATCGCCAAGGTGGTGTGGCGGCCGGACGACGCCAGCGAGCTGAAGTTCAGCGCCAACGGCTACTGGTCGTCCTTTGAGTGGAGCACGGCGGCCGAAGTGGACGAGTACTACAGCGAGAAGGAGATCGACAGCCGCAGCTACGCGCTGGACTATGCCTACAGGCCGCAGAATCCGCTGGTCGACTTCTCGGCCAAGCTCTATCTGAACCAGGTCAAGAACGACGGCCACTATCCCTACCGTTCGGCCTCGAACTACTGCCCCTGCGACACCGGCACCGAGCTCGACACTTGGGGCGGCTTCGCGCGCAACACCTCGGGGTTCAGCCTCGGCGGCGTGCCCGTCACCGCCCATTACGGTATCGAGTTCCTGCGCGACAGCACCTCGGGCAGCTCCTCGGAGGCGACCGGCAAGGACAATGACCAGCGCTGGTTCAACCAGGAGAACCCCGACGCCGACCGCTTCCTCGGCAGCGTCTTCAGCGAATTCTCGATCCGGCCGACCGGCTGGCTCGATATCCGCCCGGCGCTGCGCTACGATCATTTCAGCCTGGAAGGCAGCGGCGAGCGGCTCTATTTCGACGGACCCGGCGGCATCTACGCGCCCTATTTCGGCCCCTTCTCGGTGGACCGCAGCGAATCGAGGCTGTCGCCCAGCCTGACCGTCGCCGTCGAGCCGCGCGAGGGGCTGCAGATCTACGGCAAATATGTCGAGGGCTTCCGCCCGCCGCTGATCCAGGAGGCGATGTTCTCGGGCCTGCATATCGGTGCGACCTCGAACATCATCGGCGTGTGGCGCTTCTTCCCCAACACCGAGATCCTGCCCGAGGAATCGAGAACCTGGGAGGTCGGGCTGAACGGCAGCTACGACGATGTGTTGCGGCCGGGCGATAGCCTTCGCTTCAAGGCCTCGGCCTTCTCCAGCGAGATCGACAACTATGTCACCATCGCCTATGTGACGCTTCCCAATCAGGTGCCCAGCTTCTTTACTTATGGCGGCGCCTTCGTGAACCTGCTGGACCGATCCACCTTCAAGGGGGTCGAACTCGAGGCGAGCTACGATACCGGCAGGTTCTACGTGGGAGCCAGCTACACCCATCTCGAAAGCGAGCTGAACACCGACCGCTTCAACCAGTATATCTGGGGCGGTGCGGTGCCGGGCTACGAGGTATTCGAGGACGGCCCGGTGTTCTCCATTGCCGTGCCGCCGCGTCACAAGGCGACGCTCGACCTCGGCGTGCGTCTTTTCGACGAGCGGCTGACGCTGGGCGGCAGGGTGCACTACGCGTCGGAATCGAGGCATGGCGGCAGCGAGATCCAGGGGCGGCAGGCGGTCATCCCCTCGCATACGCTGTTCGACCTCTACGGTTCGTACAAGATCAACGAGGCGACCACGGCCAGCTTCTCGATCACCAACCTGACCGACCTGGCGCACGGCGATGCGCTGGCGACCGGCCTCGTGCTTGCGCCGGGCCGCACGGCGACGGTCTCGCTGCACCTGAAGTTCTGAGGCCGGGCGGCCGCTGACGGCGGCGCGGCAACGAAAAAGGGCTGCGCCGGCAAGGCGCAGCCCTTTCGGTGTCGCGGCCGGCCGGATCAGCTCCAGTCGCGGATGTCGACGAAGTGGCCGGCGATCGCCGCGGCGGCGGCCATGGCCGGCGACACGAGGTGGGTGCGGCCCTTGAAGCCCTGCCGGCCCTCGAAGTTGCGGTTCGAGGTCGAGGCGCAGCGCTCGTAGGGGCTGAGCCGGTCGTCGTTCATGGCCAGGCACATCGAGCATCCCGGCTCGCGCCAGTCGAAGCCGGCCTCGATGAAGATGCGATCCAGGCCCTCGGCCTCGGCCTGCGCCTTGACCAGCCCCGAACCCGGCACCACCATGGCGTTGACGGTCGGGGCGACCTTGCGGCCCTCGATCACCTTGGCGGCGGCGCGCAGATCCTCGATGCGGCCGTTGGTGCACGAGCCGATGAACACGCGGTCGACCGCGATGTCGGTCATCTTCGTGCCCGGCTCAAGGCCCATATATTCGAGCGCGCGCTTCTTGGAGTTGCGCTTGTTCTCGTCCTCGATCTCCTCCGGGTTCGGCACGGCGCCGGTGACGGAGGCGACGTCTTCGGGCGAGGAGCCCCAGGTGACGATGGGCGGCAAAGAGGCCGCGTCGAGCACCACGACCTTGTCGAAATGCGCGCCCTCGTCGGAGCGCAGCGTCTTCCAGTACTCGACGGCGCGGTCCCACGCCTCGCCGGTCGGCGCGCGGGGCTTGTCCCTGACGTAGGCGAAGGTCGTCTCGTCCGGCGCGATCAGGCCGGCGCGGGCGCCGCCCTCGATCGACATGTTGCAGATGGTCATGCGGCCTTCCATCGACAGCGCGCGGATCGCCTCGCCGGCATATTCGATGACGTAGCCGGTGCCACCGGCGGTGCCGATCTCGCCGATGATGGCGAGGATGATGTCCTTGGCGGTGACGCCCGCGGGCAGCTGCCCGTCGACGCGCACCAGCATGTTCTTGGCCTTCTTCTGGATCAGCGTCTGGGTGGCCAGCACGTGCTCGACCTCGGAGGTGCCGATGCCGTGGGCGAGCGCGCCGAAGGCGCCGTGGGTCGAGGTGTGGCTGTCGCCGCAGACGATGGTCATGCCCGGCAGGGTGAAGCCCTGCTCGGGGCCGACGATGTGGACGATGCCCTGCCGGCGGTCGACCTCGTTGTAGTACTCGATGCCGAAATCGGCGGCGTTCCTCGCCAGCGCCTCGACCTGGATGCGGCTTTCCTCGTTCTTGATGCCGAAGCGGCGGTCGGGCGAGGTCGGCACGTTGTGGTCGACCACGGCCAGCGTCTTGCCGGGCTGGCGGACCTTGCGGCCGGTCATGCGCAGGCCCTCGAAGGCCTGCGGGCTGGTGACCTCGTGGACGAGGTGGCGGTCGATGTAGAGCAGGCAGGTGCCGTCGTCCTGCCGGTCGACGACGTGGTCGTCGAAGATCTTGTCGTAGAGGGTGCGCGGTGCGGTCATTTTGCGTCGATCCGTCGATATGGAAACAGGAAGAGGAAGGCCGGTCCGGGCCGGCGCGCCGGCCTATGCCGCGCGGGCAAGTCGCGCGCCGAGGAGGCGGGCGAAGAAGCGTGCCGGCAGCCGCTTCACGTCCTGGAGGACGAAGCGCCTGTAGGCCGGATGTCCGAAGAGCTCTTCCATGCCCTGCTCATACCAGCCTTTGGCCGGCGCGACAATCGCGTCACTGTGCGTCGGGCGGTTCGGACGGCAACACGGCCTTCTCGAACGGGTGGAGGAGCCCGAGCACGACGAGGGCGAGCGCGGTGCCGAGCGTGGCGATCTGCCAGAAGCCGAGGCCGGCGGCCAGCCCGATCGCGCCGGCCAGCCACAGGCCGGCGCCGGTGGTCAGCCCCTTGATGCGGCCGCGCGCCACGATGATGGTGCCGGCGGCGAGGAAGGCGACGCCCGCCGTCACCGCCTCGATCAGGCGCAGCGGGTCGAGGCGCGCGCCCTCGTCCTCGAACTGGCCGGAATGGACGATCTCGATGCCGATGACGGTGAAGCAGGCGGCGGCGAGCGCCACGAGGATGTGGGTGCGCAGGCCGGCGGGATGGTTGCGCCACTCGCGCTCGAAGCCGATCACCGCGCCGAGCAGCGTCGCCAGCATCAGGCGGGCGGCGATGACGGAGAAGGGCAGCCAGGTCGGGTGGCCGAGATCGTCGAGTATGTCCTGCATGCCGCCCTCCGCGCGCCGCGACCGTGCGGCTTGCCGGAAACGCCCGTGCGGGCCGGCGGTTCCGTGGCCGGGCGGCCGAAGCCGGCGCCACAGACGAAAATGGCGGCCGAAGCCGCCATTCCGCAGATGTCGTGCAGCCGGCTGCCTTACTCGGCGCTGGCGGCCTGCTTCTCGGCAGCCTCGGCGGCGGCCTTCTCGGCGGCGAGCGCCTGCGCGGCGGCGACCTTCTCGGCCTCCAGGCGGGCCTTCTCGGCGGCGAGCGCCTCGCGCTCCTCGTCGTTCAGCTTGCGGGCGCGCACGCCGGTGTTCTCCGAGATGCGGGCCGACTTGCCGCGGCGGTCGCGCAGGTAATAGAGCTTGGCGCGGCGCACCTTGCCGCGGCGGACCACCTCGACGCCCTCGACCAGCGGCGAGTAGACCGGGAACACGCGCTCCACGCCTTCGCCGTAGGAGATCTTGCGGACGGTGAAATTCTCCTGGAAGCCGGCGCCCGAGCGGGCGATGCAGACGCCTTCCTAGGCCTGCACGCGGGTGCGGTTGCCTTCGGTGATGCGCACGTTGACGCGCACGGTGTCGCCGGGCTGGAACTCGGGGAGCTTGCGCTTCTCTTCGATCTTGGCGGCCTGCTCGGCCTCAAGCTGGCGAATGATGTCGACCATCGTCCTGATCCTTGGTTCTTCTCAAACGGTCAGAGCGTCCGGCGCTTGCCGCTCCGGCCTCGGCCGTGCGGCTATGCCCGTGGGGGCAGGGACGGTTTCACCATTCCTTGGTTGGCGGATGTCCGGCTTTTCCGGAACTGGCGCGGCGATACACAATTTGCACGAAAGAATCAACCGTCCGCCGCGGTCCGGCCCCTCAGCCCCGGCCGATCCGGCCGAGATGGGTGTCGGAAAATCCGGTCTGGTGCTTCAGGCCATAGCCCAAAGCCCGGTCGACGCCGATATGGGCGGCCCAGATCAGCGCGACGGAGACGGCAAGCGGCGCCTGCGCCAACCAGCCGGCAGCGCCGATGAGGACGACGCCGATCCAGCTATGCGCGGCGTTGTAGACGATCGCGCCGGTCTTCGGTCCGCGCAGATAGCCGAGGAAGGAAATGTCCGGCACGAGGATCAGCGCGGCGAACAGCCACCAGCTCGCGCCGCTGTGCCAGTAGACGCCGATGGCGAGCGCCGCCAGCGCGGCATTTTCCAGCCGGAGAACGCGGATCATTTCCGGTCTTCCTTTGCGCCTTCACGGGCGCGCCACAGGTCGGGGCGGCGCTCCCGCGTCAGCGCCTCGGCCTCGCCGCGCCGCCACGCCGCGATCCTGGCGTGGTTGCCGGAGGTCAGCACCCCGGGGATGGCGCGGCCCTCGAAAAGCTGCGGCCGCGTGTAGTGCGGGTGCTCGAGCAGCCCGCTCTCGAAGCTCTCCTCGTCGCCCGAGGCCTCGTTGCCCATCACGCCGGGCAACAGCCGCACCACCGCGTCGAGCAGCACCAGCGCGGCGGGCTCGCCGCCGGACAGGATGTAGTCGCCGATCGACACCTCCTCCAGCGCGCGGGCCTCGATCAGCCGCTGGTCGACACCCTCGAAGCGGCCGCACAGGATCACCGCGCCCGGCCCGGCGGCCAGCGCACGCACGCGTGCCTGGGTCAGCGGCGCGC
>JAEZXF010000122.1 GCA_023419995.1 Pseudomonadota bacterium
GGTTGAAGCAGGTCGTCTTGCCGGCGCCGTTCGGGCCGATCAAGGCATGAATCTGCCCGCGGCGGACCTGGAGCCCGACCCCCTCAACGGCATAGAAGCCCTTGAATTCCTTCGTCAAATCCTCAGCGGCCAGAATGACGCCGTCACTCATGCGTTCCTCATACCCTCCAGCCGCGCCCGGGAGGACGCGATGTTTCCGGATGAGCCCTCCTCCCGGGAAGCGCTCGGGCCGTTTGCCGGCCATGCGGTTTTTCACCTTGTGCCAGAAAGGTTGCACAACCAGCCCAGCAAACACAAGGTCGTATAAATACGATAGTGGATGCATGCCTCGTTTCGCGGCCCGGGCCGGCATGGCCCGGGCCGAAAAACCGTTTGATCAGTTACCCTTGACGAAGGGGCAGGCGCTCTGCTCGAGGGGCTGGGCGGCGTCCTCGGCCGGGATCGTGCGCAGCACCTTGTAGTAGTCCCACGGGCCGCTCGATTCGGCCGGAGACTTGACCTCGACCAGGTACATCTCCTTGACCAGGCGGCCGTCGGCGCGGACCGTGCCGCCCGGCGCGAAGAAGTCGTCGACCGGCGTCTCCTTCATCTTGGCGGCAACGGTCGGGCCGTCGTCGGTGCCGGCCGCCTCGATCGCGCGCAGGTAGTGCAGCACGGACGAGTAGGTGCCGGCCTGCACCATGCCCGGCATGCGGCCGGTGCGCTCCTCGAAGCGCTTCGACCATTCGCGGCTGGCGTCGTCGCGGTCCCAGTAGAAGGCGGTGGTGGCGAGAAGGCCCTGCGCCGTCTCGAGGCCGAGCGCGTGCACGTCGGAGATGACGATGACCAGGCCGGCGAGGTTCTGGCCGCCTTGGGCGATGCCGAACTCGCCCGCCTGCTTGATGGCGTTGATCGTGTCGGTGCCGGCATTGGCGAGGCCGACGATCTGCGCGCCCGAGGCCTGCGCCTGGAGCAGGAACGACGAGAAGTCCGGGCTGCCGAGCGGATGGTTGACGCTGCCGGCGATCTTGCCGCCGCCGGCCTCGACGACGCGGGTGATCTCGGCCGCCATCTGGTGGCCGAAGGCGTAGTCGGCCGTCAGCAGGAACCAGGAATCCTTGCCCTGCTCGAGGACGGACTTGGCCGTGCCGACCGACTGCGAATAGGTGTCGAACACCCAGTGGAAGCCGGTGGGCGAGCAGTCCTCGTTGGTCAGCCGCGTCGTGGCCGGGCCGGTCATCAGGGTGATCTTGCCCTGCTCCTTGCCGATGGTGTTGACGGCGATGGCCACAGCGGAGTTCGTCAGGTCGGCGATGGCGTCGACGCCGTCGACGTCGAACCAGCGCCGCGCCAGCGCCGAGGCCACGTCCGCCTTGTTCTGGTGGTCGGCGGAGATGATCTCCACCTTGATGCCCTTGGCCTCGGCGCCGAAGTCGTCGACCGCCATGCGGGCGGCCTCGGCCGAGGTCAGGCCGCCGAAGTCGGCATAGGTGCCGGTCTGGTCGTTGAGCACGCCGATGCGCACCACGCCGTCGCTGATCTGCTGAGCCGAAGCAAATGAAGTGGAGGCCAGAAGGGCCGCCAGGATGCCAAAACGCTTCATGTTCTCCTCCCTGAGAGTTCACCTTGGCGGTGAACATCATGGACTACATCAAATCGCGGCCGGGATATCGACACCATTTTGCGCACAGCGGCTGTGCACGAGCGTGTCAAGGACCTCCCCGGCAGATTTCGCACCGCAACAAAATTTGTTTCCGGCCGGGCGCCGGAGCGCGGGAACCAATGGCTGCTCAATCGGTTTAGAGCTATTGCGCTCGCGCGCAGCCGCAAGGTCTGCGCACCCGTTTCCATTCGCCCGCTGAGACACAACCAGAATGAACATCCATATCGGCCCGAAGCTTCGGTCTGATCCCGCAACAGCGCCCCGCGACAGCGAGGCTCCCATCCGCTCCACCCTCTCCCCCCATGCCGACCTGCGCCAGCTCGGCGAGACGCTCGCCGGCGGGGGACGCGCGCATATCGAGGGGCTGCAGCCGTTCGAGCCGCGCGAGCGCACCAGGGAGAACGCCGCGCGCATCCGCGCCGTCATCCAGGCGCTCGACCATGCCCAGCAGGCCGGCGAGAGCGTGACGCCCGCCGCCAACTGGCTGCTCGACAACTCGCATGTCGTGGAAGAGGCGATCGTCGGCATCCACCGCGACCTGCCGCCGCGCTTCTACCGCCAGCTGCCGCTGATGCCGGGGCTCGGCGTGCCGCGGGTGCTGGCCATCGCCTGGGCCTATGTCGCCCATGCCGACAGCAACGTGTCCGAGGACAGCTTCCGCGCCATCGTCGAGGGGTTCCAGCGGGAGCAGCCGCTGCGCATCGGCGAGCTGTGGGCCTTGCCGTCGATCCTGCGCTTCGTGCTGGTGGAGAACCTGCGCCGGCTGGCGCTGCGCGTCGCCCGCGCGCGGACCATGCGGCTCGCCGCCAACGAGACCGCCGACCGGCTGGCCACCGCACCGGCAGGCTCCGAGGCGGAGATTCTCGCCGCCCACGCCGGCCACGCCCGCGACCGCACCTTCGCGACGCAGCTTCTGCACCGGCTGCGCGACGGCTCGCAGACCTCGCACGCCGGGCTCGCCTGGCTGGAAGCCGAGCTCGAGGCGGCGGGCACCGACGCCGAGGAGATCACGCTCTACGAGCACGCCAACCTCTCGGCCGGCAACGTCACCACCAGCAACATCATCAAGGGCCTCCGCCTCATCGACGACATCGACTGGACGGTGTGGTTCGAGGAGGTCAGCGGCATCGACCGCATCCTGCGCGAGCGGACCGACTTCGCCGCGCTCGACTTCCCCTCGCGCGACGCCTACCGCCGCGCGATCGAGGAGCTGGCGAAGCGCTCGGGCCGCCCCGAGCACGAGGTGGCGCTGCTGACGGTCGAGATGGCCGAGGCCGGCCGCGACGACGCGGGCGGGAGCGGACGGCCGGTCGACGTCGGCTGCCTCCTCGTCGGCCCGCGCCGGCGCGAGCTGGAACGCGCCCTCGCCTACCGGCCGACCCCCGGCGCGCGGCTGCATCGCGCCGTGCGCAGGAGCGGCTGGCTCGGCGTCGTGCTGCCGGTCGCCGCCCTCACCGTGCTGTTCACCGTCGCGCTCGGCTACGCGCTCTCCGTCGCCGGCATCGAGGAAGGGGTGACGGCGCTGCTCCTCGTCCTCTTCGTGGCCCCGGCGCTGGAGGCCGCGGTCGGCCTCTACAACACGCTCGTCTCGGCGCTGGTGAAGCCGACGCGGCTGATCGGCTACGAGTATCGCGACGGCGTGCCGGCCGAGGCGCGCACCTTCGTCGTGGTGCCGACGCTGATCGGCAACCGCGACGACGTCGAGGAAGCCGTGCGCAACCTGGAGGTGCACTACCTCGCCAACATGACCGGCGAGCTGCACTTCGCCATCCTGTCGGACTGGCCGGACAGCGACACCGAGGAAAGCCGCGCCGACCGCGACCTTCTCGCCCACGCGCGCAAGGAGATCGCCGCGCTCAACGCCCGTTATCCACGGGAGGGCCACGCCCGCTTCTTCCTGCTGCACCGCCGGCGCCTCTACAACGAGGCCGAGGGCTGCTGGATGGGCTGGGAGCGCAAGCGCGGCAAGCTGCACGAGCTGAACGCCCTGCTGCGCGGCGACCGCGACACCACCTTCCTGCCCTCGCCCGATCCGCTGCCGGAGGACGTGGAGTACGTGCTGACGCTCGACGCCGACACGCGCACCATGCGCGACGCCGCCGCGAAGCTCGCCGGCAAGCTCGCCCATCCGCTCAACCGGCCGGCGATCGACCGCAAGGCGGGGACGCTGACCTCGGGCTACGGCATCCTGCAGCCGCGGGTCACGCCGTCGCTGACCACCGGCGACGAGGCGTCGTTCTTCCAGCGCGTCTTCTCGGCCAACCGCCGCATCGAACCCTACGTGTTCGCCGTGTCCGACGTCTACCAGGACCTGTTCGGCGAAGGCACCTTCACCGGCAAGGGCCTCTACCACATCGACGCGATGGAGGCGGCGCTCAAGGGCCGCATCCCCGAGAACGCGGTGCTGAGCCACGACCTCCTCGAAGGCAGCTACGCGCACGCGGCGCTGGTCAGCGACGTCGAGCTGATCGAGGACTACCCGACGCGCTACCTCGTCGACGCCTCGCGCCCCCAACGCAGGGCGCGCGGCGACTGGCAGCTCCTGCCGTGGATCTTCAGCCCCGTCTCCGGCATCTCCGGCCTGTCGCGCTGGAAGATGATCGACAACCTGCGCCGCTCGCTGACGCCGATCTTGTGGATCGCCGCGTCGGTGATCGGCTGGGCGGTGCTGCCGTTCAGCCATGCCGCGCAGTGGCAGGCGCTGCTGATCGTCAGCCTGTTCCTGTCGCTCACCTTCAGCCTGGTCGAATCCTTCATCCCGCACGACGGCCGCTCGACGCTGTCGAGCCACTTCGCCGCCTTCGGGCGCGAGGCGGCCTTCGCCACGGCGCAGGTCGTGGCCAAGGTGGTGCTGATGGCGCACCAGGCATGGTCGATGGGCGACGCGATCGCGCGCACGCTCTACCGGCTCGCCGTCAGCCGCCACCACATGCTCGAATGGCGCACCGCCTCGGCCGCCGCGCGCGGCGGCGGGCGCGATCTTCCCGGCCATTTCCGCGCCATGCGCGGCGTGTTCCCGATCGCGCTGGCCGGGGTGGCGATCCCGCTCGCGGCCGGCTCGACCGGCACGTTCGTGGCGCTGGTCTTCGCCTTCCTGTGGGCGTCCTCGCCGGCCTTCGCCTGGTTCATCAGCCGCTCGGCCGAGACCGAGGACCGCATCGAGGTCTCGCCCGAGGACGCCACCGCGCTGCGCCGCATCGCCCGCCGCACCTGGCTCTATTTCGAGACCTTCGTGACGGTCGAGCACAACATGCTGCCGCCGGACAACTTCCAGGAGATCCCCGAGCCGGTGGTGGCGGGGCGCACCTCGCCGACCAATATCGGCGTCTATCTCCTGTCCTGCGTGTCGGCGCGCGACTTCGGCTGGATCAGCCTGACCGACACCATCGACCGGCTGGAGAAGACGCTGGCGACGATGGACAAGCTGGAGCGCTACCGCGGCCATTTCTACAACTGGTACGACACGCGCACGCTGCGGCCGCTGCACCCGCTCTACATCTCCTCGGTCGACAGC
>JAEZXF010000530.1 GCA_023419995.1 Pseudomonadota bacterium
GGCGAGGGCTTCATGATCGTCATCAAGGCCAAGGGCGCGTCTGACGTGAAGACGCTGCGCCGGCTCGCCACCGAGCTCTCCGCCACCTCGATGTCGTCGATCGACGCCGACATCGCCCCCGAGGAGGTCGCGCCGTCGCCGCAGCGCCGCCGCCGCAGGCCGACCGTCAGCACCCTGCCGGGCGCGTCGATCTCGCCGCAGACGCAGGCCGCGCTCCTCGACCTGCTGCCGGTCGAGGTGGAGCCGACGGGCGAATACGACTTCCGCTGACGCACGGGCCGGCACCCTCTCGCCGCCCCTTGATGAATTCCCGGCCGCGCGGCATTGTCCGGCGCGAACGGGAGGACACGCGATGCGTCGCTTGGTGCTTGGGCTTGCGGCTTTTGCCGCGTTGCAGGTCGCGGCGGCCGCCGCGGAGGAGGCCGTCTTCGAGCCGCTGCCGCCGCTCGATCTGGCCGGCGTCGATCCCGGCCTCGCGGAGGACATGTTCGGCCACTGGATCGTCAGCTCCGCCGACGGCGACAGGATCTGCGGCGTCGAGCTGCTGCGCGAGCCGGCGATCGGCGGCATGCAGATCGACGTCGATCCCGGCTGCGAGGCGCTGTTCCCGGTCATGGGCGACATCGCCACTTGGCGGCTGCTCGAAGGGTGGGTGATCGACCTCGCCGACGCGGAGCGCAGGACCCGCATCCGCTTCTCGACCCCGGACGAGCGCTACGTCGCCGTTCCGGAGGTCGACGGCATCGCCACGATCGAGCCGGCCCCGCTCGACTGACCCGTTCTCCTGCCTCGCCCGACCGGGCCCGGGCCTTCACGCCTTCGGCTTCAGCCCTTCGAGGAAAAGCTGCTCGAGGTAGCGCGCCGCGTCCTCGAAGCGACCGTCGCCGCCGCGCTGCGGGCCGAGGACGGCCCGCACCTGCACGTCGAAGTCGGCATAGTGCAGGGTCGTCGCCCAGATCGAGAAGATCAGGTGGTAGGGGTCGGTGCGGGCGATGCGGCCGGCCGCCATCCAGCCGCGGATGATCCTCGCCTTCTCGTCGACCAGCGCTTTCAGCTCGCCCTCGATCATCGGCATGATGCGCGGGGCGCCCTGCAGGATCTCGTTGGCGAACAGGCGGCTCTCGCGCGGGTAGTCGCGCGCCATCTCCAGCTTGCGGCGGATATAGGCGCTGAGCTCGGCCAGCGGATCGCCGATGTCGTCCAGCTCCTTCAGCGGCGCGAGCCACGTCTCCAGCAGCCGCTGCATCAGCGTGACGTGGATGTCCTCCTTGGAGCGGAAGTAGTAGAGCAGGTTCGGCTTCGACATGCCGGCGGCCTCGGCGATCTGGTCGATGGTGGCGCCGCGGTAGCCGTGCTGCGAGAACGCCTCCAGCGCCGCCTCGAGGATGATCTCGCGCTTTTCCGTCTGGATTCGCGTCCGGCGCTTGGGCAGGGCAGCCTCCATCTCGCACTCGCCTTTCCTGCCGCCGGCCTCGCCTTTCTGGCCCAATCGTCTGGACCAGCCATCCCTTCGCCCGTGGCGCGCGCCGCCGGTTGTGCACCGCGCTAGTAATCGCTTGACCGCCCATCTGGCGATGCTAACGTTTGTCCAATCGGTCAAAATTGCGTAGCACGACTACGCCCGAAGAACCAAGCGCTGGCCGCATACGAGGGGCACTCGAGAACCGAAAAGGGAAAGGCTTGGTCATGTCCAACAGGCTCAACGTCGCGCCGAACGATCTCAGCGCATTCTGGATGCCGTTCACGGCGAACCGCCAGTTCAAGCAGGCGCCGCGCATGCTCGTCGGCGCCAAGGACATGCACTACACCACGGCCGACGGCCGCAAGGTTCTCGACGGCACCGCCGGCCTGTGGTGCGTCAATGCCGGCCATTGCCGGCCCAAGATCACCGAGGCGATCCAGCGGCAGGCCGCCGACCTCGACTATGCCCCGGCCTTCCAGATGGGGCACCCTGTGGTGTTCGAGCTGGCCAACCGGCTGGTCGACATCGCGCCCGAGGGCATGGACCACGTCTTCTTCACCAATTCGGGCTCCGAGTCGGTCGACACCGCGCTCAAGATCGCGCTCGCCTACCATCGCGTGCGCGGCGAGGGCTCGCGCTTCCGCCTGATCGGCCGCGAGCGCGGCTATCACGGCGTCAATTTCGGCGGCATCTCCGTCGGCGGCATCGTCGCCAACCGCAAGATGTTCGGCACGCTGCTCACCGGCGTCGACCACCTGCCGCACACCCACGTTCCCGGCAAGAACGCGTTCTCGCGCGGCGAGCCGGAGCACGGCGCCGACCTCGCCGACGAGCTGGAGCGCATCGTCACCCTGCACGACGCCTCCACCGTCGCCGCCGTCATCGTCGAGCCGGTCGCCGGCTCCACCGGCGTGCTCATCCCGCCGAAGGGCTACCTCCAGCGCCTGCGCGACATCTGCACCAGGCACGGCATCCTCCTCATCTTCGACGAGGTCATCACCGGCTTCGGCCGCCTCGGCACGCCGTTCGCGGCCGACTATTTCGGCGTGATCCCCGACATCATGACCACGGCCAAGGGCGTGTCGAACGGCGTCATCCCGATGGGCGCTGTGTTCGTGAAGAAGGAGATCCACGACGCCTTCATGACCGGACCCGAGCACCTGATCGAGTTCTTCCACGGCTACACCTATTCCGGCAACCCGATCGCCTCGGCGGCCGCGCTCGGCACGCTCGACACCTACAGGGAAGAGGGGCTGCTCACCCGCGGCGCGGAGCTCGCGCCCTACTGGGAGGACGCGCTCCATTCGCTGAAGGACGAGCCGAACGTCATCGACATCCGCAACATCGGCCTCGTCGGCGCGGTCGAGCTGCAGCCCATCGCCGGCCAGCCGACCAAGCGCGCCTTCTCCGCCTTCGTCAAGGCGTTCGAGAAGGGCTTCCTGATCCGCACCACGGGCGACATCATCGCCCTTTCGCCGCCGCTCATCATCGAAAAGAACCAGATCGACGAGCTGATCGACGGCGTCAGGGACGTGCTGAGGGCGATCGACTGACGGTCGCCTGACCGGAGAGCCGGCGTCGGGAACCGCCGGCTTCTTCGGAGGAAATTGGGAATGGGAGTTTTGAACCGATGGCAGCACCGGGCGAGAATCTGCGCATCAATGCGGACCGTCTGTGGGATTCGATCCACGAGATGGCCGAGATCGGCCCGGGCGTGGCCGGCGGCAACAACCGCCAGACGCTGACCGACGAGGACGGCGAGGGCCGGCGCCTGTTCCGGAAGTGGTGCGAGGAAGCCGGCCTCGCCATGGGCGTCGACAGGATGGGCACCATGTTCGCCATGCGGGAGGGAGCCGACCCCGAGGCGCTGCCCGTCTATGTCGGCTCGCATCTCGACACCCAGCCGACCGGCGGCCGCTACGACGGCGTCCTCGGCGTGCTCGGCGGGCTGGAGGTGATCCGCACGCTGAACGACCTCGGCATCCGGACGAAGCACCCGATCGTCGTCACCAACTGGACCAACGAGGAGGGCACCCGCTTCGCGCCGGCGATGCTGGCGTCGGGCGTGTTCGCGGGCGTGCACGACCTCGACTGGGCCTACGCTCGCCAAGACGCAAGGGGCCTGCGCTTCGGCGACGAGCTGGAGCGCATCGGCTGGAAGGGCGACGAGGAGGTCGGCGCCCGGAAGATCAAGGCGTTCTTCGAGCTGCACATCGAGCAGGGACCGATCCTGGAGGACGAGGGCATCGACATCGGCGTCGTCACCCACGGCCAGGGCCTGTGGTGGCTGCAGGTGACGCTGACCGGCAAGGACGCGCACACCGGCTCGACGCCGATGCCCAAGCGCCGCAACGCCGGCCTCGGCATGGCGCGCATCACCGAGCTGGTGCACGAGGTGGCGATGGACTACCAGCCCGAGGCCGTCGGCGCGATCGGGCACATGGAGGTCCATCCCAACTCGCGCAACGTCATCCCCGGAAAGGTGGTGTTCACCATCGACATCCGCTCGCCCAACGAGGAGGTGCTGAACGAGATGCGCGCGCGCATCGAGGACGGCATCGCCACGATCTGCGATGCGCTCGACATCGGCTTCGAGGTCGAGGCGGTCGGCCATTTCGACCCCGTCACCTTCGACGAGGGCTGCGTGACGGCGATCCGCAGCGCGGCCGAGCGGCTGGGCTACTCCCACCGCGACATCGTCTCCGGCGCCGGCCACGACGCCTGCTGGATCAACCGCGTGGCGCCGACGGCGATGGTGATGTGCCCGTGCGTCGACGGCCTGTCGCACAACGAGGCCGAGGAGATCTCGAAGGAATGGGCGGCAGCCGGCGCGGATGTCCTGTTCCACGCCGTGGTGGAGACGGCGGAAATCGTCGAGTAGGGGGTGACGCGTCATGGACGTCGAGGGATTGCTCCAGAACGTAATCCGGTTCTCGAACTTCATGACCTCGCGCCTCGTCGTCTCGGGCGTGGTCTTCTACGTCGCATCGGGCTTCACCGAGGTCGGCAGCGCCTCCGAGGGTTTCCTGCCCGATCTCGAGCTCCTCAACCAGGTGGTGCAGAACTACCAGACCATCTTCGACGTGCTCGGCGTGTCCGAGTTCGCGCTGCTGCTCATCCTGTTCATGTTCCTGACGACGATCCACATCATCTACGTCGTGTTCGAGCGCGTCGGCCAGTACCTGCCGCCGGCGATCCTGCCGCTGCCCGGCTGGTCGGCGATCGACGAGATGACGCTGAAGGCGTTCGACATCCTCGGCGAGGCGCGCGGCGACGAGCACACGGACGAGGAGAACCAGCGCCTCTACGAGTTCAAGAAGAAGCTGCGCGAGATCGAGCAGCAGATCGAGGACAAGTACCGCAGGGAGCTGGAGGGCATCAATTCCGGCTTCCGCATCGCCAAGGCGTTCGTGCTGTTCTCGGCGCTCGCCTGGGTCTACGCGGTGCTTTCCGGCACCTATACCGGCGATCCGGTCTACCTGCTCATCATCCTCGGCCTGTCGATCCTGACCGCGCTCTATGCCGCGTTCTCGATCTTCCGCGCCAACCACTCGCGCATCCTCAACCTGCAGGAGGACGTGGTGGTGCAGTTTCTGGGTTTCGCGCGCATCTGGCTTACGCCAGAATATCAGGAACGGATGGGGGCCGTGTGCCGCTCGGCCGGCCATCATTTCAAGTCGGCGAGCTTCGCGGTCGTGGTTCCGATCTACGGCACGCTGGACGCGCTGGTGAAGGATATCCGCAACCGGCGGCCGCGCCGGGTGCGGCAATAACAGGGGAACGACATGACAAAGGTCATCAGGAACGGAACCATCGTCACGGCCGACCGGACATACAAGGCCGACGTGCTGATCAAGGGCGGCAGGATCGTCGGCATCGGCCACAACCTGCACGGCGACCACGAGTACGACGCGACCGGCTGCAACGTGATGCCCGGCGGCATCGACCCGCA
>JAEZXF010000215.1 GCA_023419995.1 Pseudomonadota bacterium
TGCTGATCCTGTGCCAGCTCATCGAGGGCGAGAAATCGGTGGGCCAGCTCGCCGAGTTCCTCGGCATCCGCGATTCCACCGTGTCGCAGCACCTGGCGCTGCTGCGGCGCGAGCGCATCATCGCCGGCCGCCGCGCCGGCCAGACGATCTGGTACCGCATCGAGAGCGGACCGCCGCGCGCGGTGATGGAGGTCCTTTACGGCGCCTATTGCGCCCCGCAGTGCTGACAACGCGGCCAGACACCCCCCAGACACCCCGACGACATCCAGCCCCCTTCCATGACGACCGGCTGCGTGCAGCCGGCAGCAAGAGGCATGACATGACCGATGAGGCCACCGCCAAGCGCAACATCCTCGTCCTGACCGGCGCGCAGGCGCTGGGCGCGGCGAGCCCGCCGATCATCGTCTCGCTCGGCGGCATCGTCGGGCAGACGCTGTCGTCGGTGCCGGCGCTGGCGACGCTTCCCGTCAGCCTCTACAATCTCGGTCTCGCCCTGGGCACGATCCCGGCGGCGATGGTGATGCGGCGGCTGGGGCGGCGCACCGGCTATCTGATCGGCGCGACCATCGGCGTCTTCTCCGGCCTCGTCGCCGCGCTCGGCGTCGTCGGCGCGACCTTCCTCGTCTTCTGCCTCGGCACCTTGATGGCTGGCTTCTACGGCGCCTACGTCCAGAGCTACCGCTTCGCCGCCGCCGACGCGGCCACCGGGGCGCTCAAGGCCAAGGCGATCTCGTGGGTGATGATCGGCGGGCTGGCCGCCGCGATCATCGGGCCGCAGCTCGTCATCTGGACGCGCGACGCGCTGCCCGCCGCACCGTTCGCCGGCAGCTTCCTCAGCCAGGCGGCGCTGGCGCTGCTGGCGCTTCCGGTGCTGATGCTGCTGCGCACGCCGAGGCCCGCGGCCGCGGTCCAGGCGCAGGCCGGCGGCGGCCGGCCGCTCGGCCAGATCATGCGCACGCCGCGCTTCATCCTCGCCGTGGCGGCGGGCATCGTCTCCTACGGGCTGATGAGCTTCGTCATGACCGCGGCGCCGATGGCGATGGTCGGCTGCGGCTTCACCGTCGGCGAGGCGGCGTTCGGCATCCAGTGGCACGTGCTCGCCATGTTCGCGCCGAGCTTCTTCACCGGCAACCTGATCGCCCGCTACGGCAAGGAGTGGATCACGGCGCTGGGCCTGGTGCTGATCGCCGCCTCCGGCGCCGTCGCGCTGGCCGGGCTCGACATCGAGAACTTCTTCGTCTCGCTGATCCTTCTCGGCATCGGTTGGAACTTCGGCTTCATCGGCGCCACGGCGATGATCACCGAGTGCCACACGCCGGAGGAGCGGGGCAAGGTGCAGGGCGCCAACGACTTCCTCGTCTTCGGCACGGTGGCGGTCGCCTCCTTCTCCTCCGGCTCGCTGCTGACCTCGTCGGGCTGGGAAGCCGTCAACTGGACGATCTTCCCGGTCGTCGCCGCCGTGCTCGTGCCGCTGGTGTGGCAGGCGGCGCGGCCGAAGGCCGGCCGGGCCTGACGGCGGGCACTTCCCCGCGTGGCACTCCCTGGCCGCGCGGGCGAAGAAAGCGGATGGATGCGGCTTGCATTTATCTACGTATATTCGTATATAGGTAGATATTGCCTGTCCCGCTGGAGATACCGATGACCCTCGACCGTTCCGTCCTCGCCTTTGCCGGCTTCATGGTCCTGCTTTCCGTGGTGCTGACCGTCTGGGTCTCGCCGCTGTTCGTCTGGCTCACCGTGTTCGTCGGCGTGAACCTCCTCCAGTCGGCCTTCACCGGCTTCTGCCCGGCCGCGATCGTGCTGAAGCGCCTCGGCTTCAAGCCCGGCTGCGCCTTCTAGGCCTTCCCCGGACCCGCGCGCCCGGGCCGCGCCCCGACCCGCGCGGCGTCGCCCCGAACCGAAAGCACCCTGCGATGCGTCTCGCGCTTCTCGCTGCCGCGCTTGCGGCGGCCACCCCGACCCTTGCCGCCGACACCCTCGTGCTCGCGCCGCAGACCGTGCCCGAATGGAAGGCCGTCTACGGCCGCGTCGAGGCGCGCGACCTCGTGCCGGCCCGCGCCCGCATCGGCGGCACCGTGGTCGAGCTCCTCGTCTCCGAGGGCGACGAGGTCGAGGCGGGCCAGCGCATCGCCGTGGTTCGCGACGACAAGATCGCCTTCCAGATCGCCGCCTACGACGCGCAGCTGCGCGCCTTCTCGGCCCAGCTCGAGAAGGCCGAGGCCGAGCTCGCGCGCGGCTCGTCGCTGGTCGAGCGCGGCGTCATCACCGCCCAGCGGCTGGAGCAGCTGCGCACCGACGTCGAGGTGACGCAGAACCAGATCGCCGCGACCGAGGCGCAGCGCTCGGTCATCGTCCAGCAGGGCGCGGAGGGCGAGGTCCTGGCCCCGGCCTCCGGCCGGGTGCTGACCGTGCCGGTGACCAAGGGCGCGGTCGTCATGGCCGGGGAGCCGGCCGCCACCATCGGCGGCGGCGGCTTCTTCCTGCGGCTGGCCATTCCCGAGCGCCATTCCGGCGACCTGAGGCAGGGCGCGCCGATCCGCATCGTCACCGCCGGCGGGCAGACCGAGGGGCGGCTCGCGAAGATCTACCCGCTGATCCAGAACGGCCGCGTCGTCGCCGACGTCGAGGTCGACAGGCTCGACAACGCCTTCGTCGACGCGCGCATCCCGGTCGAGGTGCCGGTCGGCAGCCGCGCGGCGCTGCTGGTGCCGAAGGCCGCCGTCGCCACCCGCTCCGGTCTCGACTTCGTCCGCGTGGTCGCCGCCGGCGGCGAGGTCGAGCGCGCCGTGGTGCCGGGCGAGACCGTCCTGCGCGACGGCGTCGCCCATGTCGAAATCCTGACCGGCCTCGAGGCCGGCGAAACCATCGTCGTGCCGTGATGCCGTCTCCTTCCAGCGGTCCGGGCTTCAGCCGCCTGGGCATTGCCGGGGGGCGGCCGCGCCCCCGCATAACCGCCCCCCGGCCCGC
>JAEZXF010000267.1 GCA_023419995.1 Pseudomonadota bacterium
GCTACGACCAGCCGCTTTCGCTCGCCCTGACGCTGACCCTGCCGGAGGGCGCCGACGCGCCGGCGCGGCTCGACGCCAGCGTCTTCCTCGGCGTCTGCGAGACGATCTGCATCCCCGTGCAGGCGACGCTGTCGTTCGACCCGCGCGCCGGCACCCACGAGGCGGAGGACGCGGCCGTGGTCGAACGCGCCTTCGCCGCGCTTCCCCGGCCGGCGCGGGCCGATTTCGGAGCGCGGGTGGTCGAGGCCACGGGAGACAGCCTCACGGTCGAAGCCGCGGTCGCGGCCGGCGCGCGCGTCGTCGACCTCTTCGTCGCCGGCACCGGGACACTGGCGCTCGGCGCGCCGGAAAAGCAGACCGAGGCGGGGCGCACCCTGTTCCGCGTTCCGGTCGTCTCCCGCACGGGCGAGACGGGCGAGGAGATCGCCTATACGCTGGTCACGGACACGGGCACCGTCAGCGGCAGCCTGCGGCTTCCCTAGCGGCAGGCCGATTGCCATAGCGACCCCGAACCGCTATCGGTTCGGCTCGGCCCCCTACCAACCTTTCCCATCAGAGGTGAAGCATGACCATCGCCATCGGGCAGAAGCTGCCGGACGTGACCTTCAAGACCAGCACCGCGGACGGCCCGAA
This sequence comes from Pseudomonadota bacterium, assembly GCA_023419995.1. GTDB lineage: Bacteria > Pseudomonadota > Alphaproteobacteria > Rhizobiales > Rhizobiaceae > Aerobium. The sequence goes on from JAEZXF010000267.1 coordinate 634, forward strand.
GGAGCTTTCCACCGCCGACGTGTTCGCCGGCAAGAAGGTCGTCCTGTTCGGCGTTCCGGGCGCGTTCACGCCCACCTGCAACAACAACCACCTTCCCGGCTATCTCGAGAACCGCGACGCCATCCTCGCCAAGGGCGTCGACCAGATCGCCGTCGTCGCCGTCAACGACGTGTTCGTCATGTCGGCCTGGGCGCGCTCGACCGGCGGCGAAGGCAAGATCCTGTTCCTGGCCGACGGCAGCGGCGACTTCGCCAAGGCTGCCGGCCTCGACCTCGACCTGTCCAAGGGCGGCCTCGGCCTGCGCCTCAAGCGCTTCTCGGCGATCGTCGAGGACGGCGTCGTCACCGCGCTCAACATCGAGGACGCGCCGGGCACCGCCGTCGCCTCGGGCGCGGCAACGCTGATCGAGCAGCTCTGAGGACTGCCTTCCATCCGGCGCTTGCGCCGCCCCTCACCTGCCTGCCGGCATCCTCTCCCCGTGAACAGGGAGAGGAGAGATGGCCGCAACACGTGGGCGCTTCCCCTTCTCCCCGTTTACGGGGAGAAGGTGCCCGAAGGGCGGATGAGGGGCAGCGCGGAGTCGGCGGGTCAGGCTCCGGGTGGCCGGGCGATCGTGAAGTCCTGCCCTTCCATCCGGCGCTCGCGCCGCCCCTCACCTGCCTGCCGGCATCCTCTCCCCGTGAACGGGGAGAGGAAGGATGGCCGCAACCTCACCGCTCACCTTCTCGGAGGTGGTGCGAGGTCGGCGATCACGCCCCGGCGGGGCGGACGGTCTTCTTCTTGAACGGGGCCATGGCGAGGCGGGCGAGCTCGTCGGCGCGCTCGTTCTCGGGGTGGCCGGCATGGCCCTTCACCCAGTACCATGTCACCTTGTGGCGGCGATTGGCCTCATCGAGCGCCTGCCACAGCTCCGCGTTCTTGACCGGCTTCCTGTCGGCCGTGCGCCAGCCGTTGCGCTTCCAGCCGTGAATCCAGCCGGATATGCCGTCCATGACATATTTGCTGTCGGTGTGAAGCTCGACCGTGCACGGCTCCTTCAAGGCGTTGAGCGCCGAGATCGCCGCCAGAAGCTCCATGCGGTTGTTGGTCGTCTCCGGCTCGCCGCCCGACAGCTCCTTCTCGATGCCGTTGAAGCGCAGGATCGCGCCCCAGCCGCCGGGGCCGGGATTGCCCGAGCAGGCGCCGTCGGTGAAGATCTCGACCGCCTTCATGCCCGTGCGAGGCCGTATTCGCTTGCCGAGACGATCTGGCGGTGGAAGCGCAGCTTGCGGACATACTCCATCGGGTCGCGCTTCATCACCAGCGCGCCCTCCGGGCCGTGGAGCCAGTCGTAGAGCCGCGTCAGCATGAAGCGCAGCGCCGAGCCGCGCGCAAGCAGCGGCAGGGCGGCGACCTCCTCTTCCGTCAGCGGCCGCACGCTCTGGTAGCCGGCGAGGAGCGCGGTGCCCTTGGTCAGGTTGAAGGCGTGGGCGCGCTCGAAGCACCAGGCGTTGAGGCAGGTGGCGACGTCGTAGGCGAGGAAGTCGTTGCAGGCGAAGTAGAAGTCGATCAGGCCGGACAGGCGCTCGCCGAGGAAGAACACGTTGTCGGGAAACAGGTCGGCATGGATGACGCCCGACGGCAGGTCTTTCGGCCAGCCTATCTCGAGGGCGGCGAAGTCGGCTCCCACCTCGGCGCCGAGGCCGACCTCGACCTCGTCGGCGCGGGCGCGGCAGCCTTCCCACAGCGTGCGCCAGCCGGGCAGCGACAGGGCGTTGGGCCGCGTCAGCCCGAAGTCTGCCCCCGCGACGTGCAGCCGGGCCAGCGCCTCGCCCAGGGCCCGGCAATGCGCGGCCGTCGGGCGGCGCGGCCACATGCCCTCCAGGAAGGTGATGATCGCGGCCGGCCGGCCGGCGAGCTCGCCGATCATCTCGCCGTCGCGGCGGCGCACCGGCAGCGGACAGGACACGCCGCGGTTGGCCAGATGCTCCATCAGCCCGAGGAAGAACGGCAGGTCGCTCCTTTCCACCCGCTTCTCGTAGAGCGTGAGGATGAACGAGCCGCCGCCGGTGTGGAGGATGAAGTTCGAGTTCTCCGTGCCCTCGGCGATGCCCTTGTAGGACAGGAGCTCGCCGATGTCGTAGCCGCGCAGGAAAGTCCCGAGCTCGATCTCGGTGATGTCGGTATAGACGGCCATCAGGCGTTTCCGTTGACGAATGCCATGTCGGCCGGCGTCAGCTCGACATCGCGCAGGGCGCGGTTGACGGGGAAGTTCTCGGTCTCCTCGGCGGTGATCGCCAGCTCGACCTTGACCTCGAAGCGCTCGCGGAAGGCGTCGATGATCTCGTCGACGATGATCTCCGGCGCCGACGCGCCGGCCGACAGGCCGAGGACGGAGATGTCGCCGACCTCGTCCCAGCGGATCTCGGAGGCGCGCTGCACCAGCAGGCCGCGCCGCGCGCCGGCGCGCTCGGCCACCTCGACCAGCCGCTTGGAATTCGACGAGTTGGGCGCGCCGACCACGAGGAAGAGGTCGGCCCCGGGCGCGGCCTCCTTCACGGCGTCCTGCCGGTTGGTGGTGGCGTAGCAGATCGATTCGGCGGCCGGCGCCTGCAAGTCGGGGAAGCGCGCCTGCAGCGCGCGGATGATGCCGGCCGTGTCCTCGACCGACAGCGTCGTCTGGGTGACGAAGCCGAGCGCATGCGGGTCGGCCGGCGCGATCGTCGCCGCGTCCGCCTCGGTCTCGACCAGCGTCACCGCGCTCTCCGGCAACTGGCCCATCGTGCCGATGACCTCGGGGTGGCCGGCATGGCCGATCAGCAGCACGTGGCGACCCTGCCGGTGGTGGCGCATCGCCTGCTTGTGCACCTTCGACACCAGCGGGCAGGTCGCGTCGAGATAGAACAGGTTGCGGGCCTCGGCGTCCGCCGGCACGGATTTCGGCACGCCGTGGGCGGAGAACACCACCGGCTTGTCGCCATGCTCCGGCGGTATCTCGGACAGTTCCTCGATGAAGACCGCGCCGCGCTCCTGCAGACCCTCGACCACGTAGCGGTTGTGGACGATCTCGTGGCGGACATAGACCGGCGCGCCGTACTTCTTCAGCGCCAGAACGACGATCTGGATGGCGCGGTCGACGCCGGCGCAGAAGCCGCGCGGACCGCAGAGCCGGATCGTCAGGGGTTTCTTCATCGTTCTTCCTTCAGGCGTTCACGGCGCAGATGGCGGTTGCCGCCCCTGCCTGTCAAGCCGCCGGGCGCCGCCTGCGCCACAGCCACGCCCCGAGAACGCCGGCGAGCGCGGCGGCGAGCCCGTACCACGTCACCGCATATTGCAGATGGCTGTTGGGCAGGTCGATCAGCGTCACGCCGCCGACCGGCAGCCCGCCGGGGTTGGGCGTCTCGTCGGCATCGATGAAGAAGCCGACATAGTCGGCCGGGCTGCCCACGCCGGTGGTCCCGGCCATCGCGTCGAAGTCCTTCCAGTAGAAGATGTTCTTCGCCGGGTCGTTGTCCGGCATCAGCGAGTTCGGCTTTTCCGCGAGCCGGCCGCGCGCGAGTCCGTTCACGGTCTGCACGCCCTCGACCTGGCCCTCGGGGCGGCTCGCCGCCTCCTTGCGCTCGAAGGGGACGAAGCCGCGGTTGACGAGGACGAAGCGCCCGTCGTCCAGCGCGAGCGGCGTGAAGACGTAGTAGCCCGACTGGCCCCGGTGGGTGGCGAAGAAGTGGCGCTCGCCCTCGTGCCGGAAGATGCCGGAGGCGGTCACCGGCCAGTACTCGACATCGCCCTCGCCCGCCAGGCGCGCCTCGATCTCGGCGAGCGGCCGCGGCGCGGATGCGATGCGCTCGTCGATCGTCGCGATCAGCGCTTCCTTCCAGTGGAGGCGCTGCACCTGCCAGGTGCCCAGCCCCAGCAGCACGGCGAAGGCGGCGAGCGCCAGAAGGACGAGGAGGATCGTCCCTCCCCGCCCGCTGCGGCCTCCGGCGGCGCGCGTGCTCACGACTGCCCGTCCAGCCGGCCCTCGGCCGCCTTGTTGCGGTACTGCAGCACGATCAGCAGCCCCTTCAGCATGCGCAGCGCCGCCAGGGACAGCACCACCGTCAGCGGCACCCACAGCAGGAAGTGCAGCCACAGCGGCGGGTTGTGGGACACCTCCATCCACAGCGCCAGCCCGACGACGACGAAGCCGATCAGAAGGATCACGAACACGGCGGGGCCATCGCCGGCGTCGGCGAAGGAATAGTCGAGGCGGCAGTTGCCGCAGCGCTCGCCGACGGTGAGGAAGCCCTTGAACAGCCGCCCCTCGCCGCAGCGCGGGCAGCGGCCGGAGAGCCCCGCCCTTACCGGATCGACCGGCGCCCAGATCGCGGTATCGCCGTCATGGCCGTGATTGCCGTCGCCCTGTGCCATTGCTCGTTCACTCCGTTCTGCCCCGCCGAAAGCGAAGGGGCGGCCGCGTCGCCACGGCCGCCCCTGATCTATCGTCCCGGAGGCCGCGCCTCAATGGGCGGCGATGGTGCCGCCGGCGGAACCCCAGACATAGATGGAGGCGAACAGGAACAGCCAGACCACGTCGACGAAATGCCAGTACCAGGCCGCCGCCTCGAAGCCGAAATGCTGCTTCGGCGTGAAGTGGCCGGCCATGGCGCGGAACAGGCAGACCAGCAGGAAGATGGTGCCGATCAGCACGTGGAAGCCGTGGAAGCCGGTGGCCATGAAGAAGGTCGCGCCGTAGATCGACTCCTTGAAGGCGAAGGGCGCGGCCGCATACTCGTAGGCCTGCACGAAGGAGAACAACACGCCGAGCGCCACGGTGAGCGACAGCCCCCAGATCAGGCCCTTGCGGTCGTCGTGCAGCAGCGCGTGGTGCGCCCAGGTGACCGGCGTGCCGGAAAGGAGCAGGATGATGGTGTTGTAGAGCGGCAGGTGGAAGGGGTTGAGGACCTCGATGCCCTTGGGCGGCCAGACGCCGCCGGTGTACTCCGAGCGCAGGACCTGCTGCGCCTCGCCCGGGAACAGGCTGGCGTCGAAGAAGGCCCAGAACCACGCCACGAAGAACATCACCTCGGAGGCGATGAACATGATCATGCCGTAGCGCAGGTGCAGCGACACGACGCGGGTGTGGTGGCCCTCATGCGCCTCGCGGATCGTGTCCGACCACCAGGCGAACATGACGTAGAGCACCAGCGCCAGGCCGATGAAGAACAGCCACGGGGTCGCGAGCGGGATGCCGACCAGCGAGAAGTCGAGGTTGCCCTTGAGATACTGCATCCAGCCGATGCCGCCGATGGCCAGGACGAAGGCCGCCACCGAGCCGAGGAACGGCCACGGGCTCGGGTCGATGATGTGATAGTCGTGATTCTTGGCGTGGGCGTCTGCCATTCTATCCCCCGAGTTTACTGTCGGCATTGGTTGCCTTGCTCCCGGCCGAGGCCGAGCCCTGCGGCGCGTCCCTGTCGAGCGGGAAGAAGGTATAGGAAAGGGTGATGGTGTGGATGTTCTTCAGCTCCGGCACGTCGACGATGGCCGGGTCGACGTAGAAGACGACCGGCATGTCCAGGGTCTCGCCGGGCGCGAGCTCGGTGTCGGTGAAGCAGAAGCACTCCACCTTCATGAAATCGGCGCCGGCGAGCTGCGGCGTGACGTTGAAGGAGGCGCGGCCGGAGGTCGGCCGCGAGAAGACGTTCTTCGCCTCGTAGGCGACCTGAGTCGTCTCGCCGATCCTGAGCGTCACGTCGCGCGCGACGGGCTTGAAATCCCACGGCAGGCCGCCGGCGACGTTGGCGTCGAAGCGCACCTTGATCTCGCGGTCGAGCACGACCTGGGAATACTGCGTCACGCGCTGGGTGGTGCCGCCGTAGCCGGTCACCCGGCAGAAGAGGTCGTAGAGCGGCACGGCGGCGAACGACATGCCGAGCATGGCGCCGAAGAACGACAGGCACATCATCACGACCAGGCGGTTGGAGCGCCCTGTCTTCGCCGCGACGATGGGGGTGGCCTGCTCGCTCATCGGGCGCTCACATCGGCCGGTTGAGCACGCCGGGGCCGAGCTTGACCAGCGTGATGACGTAGAAAAGGACGACGAGCGCGGCGAGCGCCAGCCCGATGGCGACCGAGCGGCTGCGCCGCGCCTTGCGCTGCGCTTCTGTCATGTCGACGCGGTCGTCTTCCATCGCGCTCACCACACTCCCCCCAGCCGCGCCACGATGCCGTCCAGGAGCAGGGCGGCGAAGATCGCGAAGAGGTAGAACACCGAATAGCCGAACAGCATCTTGGCCGGCCCCATGCCGCGGTCGCTCGCGGGCATGCGCAGGACCTTCCAGGCATACCAGACGAAGCCCGCGCCGAGCGCGCCGGCGAACAGGCCGTAGGCTGCGCTGGCGACGCCCATGAAGGCGGGCACGGCGCCGATGAGCGCGACCGGCACCGAATAGGCGAAGATCTGCCGCTTGGTCGAGGCTTCGCCGGCCACGTTCGGCATCATCGGGATGCCGGCGCGCTCGTAGTCGCCGGCCTTGAACAGGGCGAGCGCCCAGAAATGCGGCGGCGTCCACAGGAAGATGATGAGGAACTGCACGACGCTGAACAGGCTGATCTCGCCGGTGACGGCGGCCCAGCCGATCATCGGCGGGAAGGCGCCGGCCGCGCCGCCGATGACGATGTTCTGCGGGGTCCAGCGCTTCAGCCACATCGTGTAGACGACGGCGTAGAAGAAGATGGTGAAGGCGAGCAGGCTCGCCGCCAGCCAGTTGGCGACGAGGCCGAGCGTCATCACCGAGAGCGCCGACAGCACCAGGCCGAAGGCCAGCGCCTCGCCGGGCGCGACGCGGCCTGAGGGAACAGGCCGGTTGGCCGTGCGGCTCATCACCGCGTCGATGTCGGCGTCGTACCACATGTTGAGCGCGCCGGACGCGCCCGCGCCGACGGCGATCGTCAGGATGGAGAACACGGCGATGACAGGGTTGACGGGCGCCTGCGCCGTCACCAGCCCGACGAAGGCGGTGAAGACGACCAGCGACATCACGCGCGGCTTCAGGAGCGCGAGATAGTCGCCGGGCGTGGCTTCCGACACGCGGATGCCCGTCTCCTCGAACCTGCTCTGCTCAACAAGGGCCATATGTATCGGGGCCATGCGTACCTGATCCGGTCTTTCCGTTTGGCCGAAGCCGCCGGCTTCCAGCCGGCGGTTTCCGTTATTGCCGGGGAGCGCTTCCTACTTGATCTTCGGAAGCTGCTCCCACTGGTGGTACGGGGGCGGCGAGGAAAGCTGCCACTCGAGGGTGGTCGCACCCTCGCCCCACGGATTGGCGCCGGCCTCGCGCTTCTTCGAGAAGGCCTCGACGACGCCGTAGAGGAAGATCAGCACGCCGACGGCGGAGACGTAGGAGCCCCACGACGACACCAGGTACCAGCCCGCATAGGCATCCGGGTAGTCGATGTAGCGGCGCGGCATGCCGGCCAGGCCGAGGAAGTGCTGCGGGAAGAAGATCAGGTTGACGCCGATGAACGTGACCCAGAAGTGGGCGCGCGCGATGAACGGCGAGTACATGTAGCCGAACATCTTCGGGAACCAGTAGTACCAGCCGGCGAAGATGGCGAACACCGCGCCGAGCGACAGAACGTAGTGGAAGTGCGCCACCACGTAGAAGGGGTCGGGGAGCGAGCGGTCGAGGCCGGCATTGGCCAGCTGCACGCCGGGGACGCCGCCGACGGTGAACAGGAAGATGAAGCCGATCGCCCACAGCATCGGGGCGCGGAAGGAGATCGAGCCGCCCCACATGGT
>JAEZXF010000268.1 GCA_023419995.1 Pseudomonadota bacterium
GCCTCGGGATCGTGGCCGTCGACGGCGAGCGTGTTCCAGCCCGAAGCGGCGAAGCGCGCGCGCTGGTCGGTCGAGTCCGACAGCGAGATCGCGCCGTCGATCGAGATGGCGTTGTCGTCCCAGATGACGATCAGCTTGCTGAGCTTCAGGTGGCCGGCGAGCGAGATCGCCTCCTGGCTGATGCCCTCCATCAGGCAGCCGTCGCCGGCCAGCACGTAGGTGTAGTGGTCGACGAGGCCGTCGCCGAAGCGGGCGTTGAGGATGCGCTCGGCCAGCGCCATGCCCACCGCGTTGGACAGGCCCTGCCCGAGCGGGCCGGTCGTCGTCTCGATGCCGGCGGCATGGCCCCACTCCGGGTGGCCGGCCGTCTTGTAGCCGATCTGGCGGAAATGCCTGATCTGGTCGAGGTCGATGTCCTCGTAGCCCGTCAGGTAGAGCAGCGAGTAGAGCAGCATCGAGCCGTGGCCAGCCGACAGCACGAAGCGGTCGCGGTCGGCCCAGTCCGGCTGCTGCGGGTCGTAGGCGAGGAAGCGCGTGAACAGCACGGTGGCGATGTCGGCCGCGCCCATGGGGAGGCCCGGATGGCCGGAATTCGCCTTCTCGATCGCGTCCGCGGAAAGGAAGCGGATCGCATTGGCCATGCGGTCGTGCAGTTCTCGTGAAGTCATGGGTCGCTCGCTCGTGGTCCGGCGCGGGAAAATGGCCCTCGAAAGGCCGTCAAAGGCGAGGCGACACATAGCAGGAGCGGCCCCCGAGTCAACGTCATAGAGGGCGCCGCGGGCGCGCATCGCGCCGGACCGGCGGGCAGGCCCGCGGTGTTTGCGGGGGAAAGACCCCGAAGGGCGCGTTGACGCATGCTTGACCCGACGCCTAATGTTTCGTGGGCAAGATGCTGGCAATGCGCGCGATTCGGCGGCTGCCGGCGACCGGACGGGCTGGAACGGAAGCAATGACCGGGGAAGCGACCCTCAGGGAAGTGATTGCACGCCTCGGCAGGGCGATCGACGCGCTGGAGGATGCGGTTTCCGCGCGCCTCGAGCGCGAGCAGGACTATGGCGAGGCCGAAGCCGAGGTCCAGCGCATGAATGCCGACCGCGCCCGCCTCGCGCAGGAGCTCGACAGCTCGGAAGCCCGCTCCGAGCGCCTGGAGCAGGCCAACAAGGAGGTCTCGCGCCGGCTGGTCACGGCGATGGAGACGATCCGCGCGGTGCTCGACAGGTAGGGCGGCCCAGGGAAGGCGCGAGACGGCTTTCCCCGCGGAACCGCGGGAACGATCCAGGAGGGCGCGATGGCGCAGGTGACGGTCACGATCGACGGCAAGCAGTACCGCATGGCCTGCGACGAGGGTCAGGAGGAGCACCTGATGGAGCTGGCCTCCCGCTTCGACCGCTACGTCTCGCATCTCAAGGGCTCGTTCGGCGAGATCGGCGACCAGCGGCTGACCGTCATGGCCGGCATCATGGTCATGGACGAGCTCAACGAGCTGCAGAAGCGCATGCGCGGCATGGAGAGCGAGATCGCCACCCTGCGCAAGACCCGCGACGACGCGCTGACCAAGGCATCGAAGAACGACGCCGTGCTGACCGACGCGCTGTCCACCCTCGCCGAGCGCATGGAGGGGCTTGCCTCCAAGCTCAACGCCGACCGCACGCCGGCGAACTGACCCCCCACGTCAACCCGCCGGCACCCTTCGATCCGATCCGCGGGCGCCATGGAGGCGGAAGCGATCCGCCGCCTCCCCCAAGGCTTTCAGCCAGTTCGACGAGCCTGCCGCAGGTTTCGTCGCGTCCCAACCGCTCCCCGACGGTGCGGGCATGCGAGGAGGGCGCCAGCGCCCGGCGCACTTCCGCGAGAAAGGCGGGAAGGCCGAACCAGTGCGCGGCGGTCGCCGCCGTTACCGCGCGCAGGCCGACATCGGCGGCGGGAAGCGCCGCGGCGCCCGGAACGGCAAGGACGATGTCGGGCAGGGCGGCGGGATAGGTCGGTCGGAAGCGGGCGTATTCGCCGGCGTTGGCGGCGAACCGGTCCGGCCGGCCGGGTTCCGTCACCCCCCGCCCTCCTCACCCGGCATCTCCAGCCGCTTTTCTCCATGGCGGATGGTCTTGACCTCAGCGCGTCGGACGCCGCCGCGCTCGCCGCCTGCCGTCAAAAGCCGGCAAACAGCATATCGAGCGCGGCGGTGATCGTGTCGCGATGCTGCGCCAGATCACCGCGCGGCTCACTCAGGATTTCGACGGGCACCGTGGCGATCAGATGCGTCGCCATCACGTGATCGCTTCCGCGCACCGCGAAGACGGGATGCAGACGGGGGATCGCCGGCGGGACCTCTCTTGCCGGCAGCAGCGGAATGATCACCCGCGTCCGAGCGATGTCCAGCAGGTCGGACTGCACGTCGAGCAGGTAGCCCTCGCCGTCGGGATTGTCGAAAAGCTGGAACCGCGCCATCAGAACTGGCGGTACTTGGCCAGCGGCAGGCCGTTCTCTTCCACCCAGGCGTTCCAGCTTTCAAGTGCCTCGCGGTTCTCCTCGCGCCACAGCCGCTCCTTCTCCTTGCGCACCGCCTCGGCGATGCCGACTTCGGCGGCGCGCGAGATGTTGACCGACAGCGCCTTGGCTTCGCTGAGCAGACCGGCATCGATGGAAAGGTTCGCCGCCTTGCGGACGGAGGGCGCCTCGTTGCGCATCGGAAGGCTCCTGTTTGTGCGCACGCATTATGCGCAGAAACAGCGCGGGTGTCACCCCTCGATGTCCTCGCGCAGCATCTCCAGCTCCAGCCATTCCTCTTCCATGGCCGAGAGCTTCGCACGCAGCGCGTCGAGGTCGGCGGCGATCTTGGCGAAGCCTTGCGGGTCGCGCGTGTAGAAGGCGGGGTCGGCCATCTTCGCCTCCAGGGCGGCGATCCGGCCTTCCGTCTCCTGCATCTGCTCCGGCAGGGTCTCCAGCGCATATTTCTGCTTGTAGGACAGCTTCCTCGCCGGGGCGGCCGCCGCCGGCCTCGGCTCGGCCTTCGCCTTCTTCTCCGGTTCGTCCCTGCGGCCGCGCGCGCCGCGATCGTCGAGCCGCGCGCCGCCGCGCTGCGCCAGCATGTCGGAATAGCCGCCGGCATACTCCACCCAGCGCCCGCCGCCGGTCCCCGTACCTGCCGGCGCGATGGTGCTGGTCACGGTGCGGTCGAGGAAGTCGCGGTCGTGGCTGACGAGCAGCACCGTCCCGGCGTAGCCGGCGACCAGCTCCTGCAGCAGGTCGAGCGTCTCCATGTCGAGGTCGTTGGTCGGCTCGTCCAGCACCAGAAGGTTCGCCGGCCGCGACAGGATGCGTGCCAGCACCAGCCGCGCCCGCTCGCCGCCGGAAAGCTCGCGCACCGGCGTGCGCGCCTGCTCCGGCTTGAACAGGAAGTCCTTCATGTAGGAGACGACGTGCCTCTCCTCGCCGTTGACGACGACGCTGTCGCCGCGCCCGTCGGTGAGGTAGTGCGCCAGCGTCTCGTCGGGGTCGAGCTCGCGCTTCTGGTCGAGCGCGGCGATCTCGAGGTTGGCGCCGAGCCGCACCGTGCCGGAATCCGGCGCGAGCATGCCGGTCAGCATCTTGATGAGCGTGGTCTTGCCGGCGCCGTTCGGCCCGACGAAGCCGACGCGGTCGCCGCGCTGGATGCGGGTCGAGAACTCCCTGACGACGTCGATGCCGCCGTAGCTCTTGGAGATTGCCCTCGCCTCGATGACGAGCTTGCCCGACTCCGGCCCCTCGGCCGCCACCATCGTCGCCAGCCCCTCCGCGCCCTTGTGGGTGCGGTGGCGCTCGCGCATCGCCTGCAGCTCGCCCAGCCGGCGCATGTTGCGCTTGCGCCGCGCGGTGACGCCGTAGCGCAGCCAGTGCTCCTCGCGCACGATCTGGCGGCCGAGCTTGTGCTGCTCCTTCTCCTCCTCCTCGAGGGTCCGGTCGCGCCACTCCTCGAAATGGGCGAAGCCCTTCTCGAGCCGCCGGGTCACGCCGCGGTCCAGCCAGACCACCGCGCGGGAGACCCGCTCGAGGAAGCGCCGGTCGTGCGAGATCATCAGCAGCGCCGATCTCGTGCGCTGCAGCTCGCCTTCCAGCCACTCGATGGTGGTCAGGGCGAGGTGGTTGGTCGGTTCGTCGAGCAGCAG
>JAEZXF010000281.1 GCA_023419995.1 Pseudomonadota bacterium
TCCGGCGGACCTCGCGCGGCCGCCAGCACGTCTGCCACCTCGTCGTGTCGGCCGCGCCCGAATGGCTCGACGCCGAGGGGCTGGGCGAGGTGCGCGGCGGCGGCCTCGCGGCGCGGCTGCTGAAGGACCACCTGGCCGAGCAGCGCTGGACGGTGACGCCGCGCATCGCCGAGCTGGTGCGGCAGGTCGTGGCGCCGGGCGACTTCGCCCCCGAGCTGCGCAGCCTCTATCTCGAGGGCCGCGCGGTCGAGATCGTCGCCGAGGCGCTCGCCGCCATGCTGCATGCCGAGCGCGCGCCCGCGGGCGGCACGCTGCTGACGCGCCGCGACACGCTGTGCCTCCAGCGCGCCCGCGACCTGATCGCCGACGGCCTGACCGGGCCGCTCAGCGTCGAGGCGATCGCGCGCGGCGCCGGCATCAGCGCCAGCGGCCTGCAGCGGCTGTTCCGCGTCTCCGAGGGGGCGAGCATCTTCGACTACGTCCGCCGGCTGCGGCTGGAGCGCGCCTTCGAGGCCCTGCGCAGCGGCGGGACCAGCGTGCAGGAGGCGAGCGTCATCGCCGGCTATTCCAGCCCGGCCAACTTCGCCACCGCCTTCCGCCGCCGGTTCGGGCTGACGCCGAGCGAGGTGTCGCCGGCATCCGCGCCCGCCGGTCCCTCCCCGGCGAGGACGCCGTCCGGCGAATAGCCGGCGCCATTCCGCCCGCAGGCCTCCCCGTCCCTCCCCGTCGACGTCGGCATCCGGCGCCCGGCACCATCATCCCGGCAAGGTCCGGGGCGGCGCCGGAGTGTGGCGCGTCCACCTCCGGCGGCCGTTTTCGTGTCGGTCGCCGACATTGTTCGCCCCCGCCGCCGTCAATAGGCTCCCTGTGGGCTTGCGATGGAGGAGCCGTTCCACACGGCCGCAAGCAGCCGCTTTTCACGGATTCTGTCGGCCTTCGCCTTCGGGGAGGCCGGAACGATTTAACCACAAGGGAAGGGAGCCAGGAGATGAACCGGCGGGAATTCAATCTGATGTTGGCGGTCGCGTTCGGGTCGACCGCCTTCGTGGGCGAGGCGTTCGGCGAGGAGGAGGGCCAGGTCCTGACCTCGATCGTCCATCCCGAGCCGCCCCTCCTCAACCTCGGGCTCAACCAGCAGACGCCGACCGGCGTCGTCGCCGGCAAGATTTACGAGGGGCTTCTCTCCTACGCCCGGGACCTGTCGCCGCAGCCGCTGCTCGCCGATTCCTGGGAGGTGTCGGACGACGGCCTCACCTACACGTTCCACCTCGTCAGGAACGCCAGGTGGCACGACGGCGCACCCTTCACCTCGGCCGACGTCGTGTTCTCGTGCCAGACCTTCCTGCCGGAGGTCCACCCGCGCGCACGGGCGGTCTTCGCCCGCTGCGAGAGCATCACAGCGCCGGACGACCACACCGTCGTCTTCACGCTGAAGCAGGCCTTCCCCGCCTTCCTGATGGCCTTCGAGACCGCCTCGGCGCCGATGCTGCCGCGGCACCTGCTGGAGGGCAAGGACTTCCGCAAGGACGGCGCAGAGCAGCCGCCGATCGGCACCGGGCCCTTCCGCTTCTCCGACTGGGTGCGCGGCTCGCACATCCACCTTCTGGCCTTCGACGACTACTACCGCGCCGACGCGCCGAAGCTGCGCGAGATCTACTACCGCGTCATCCCCGACGCCGCCTCGCGTTCGGTGGCGCTGGAGCAGGGCGAGGTCCAGCTCTCGCAGTGGCAGGACATCGAGCCGTTCGACGTCGCGCGCCTCTCGGCGCGGCCGCATCTGGAGATGACCACCGCCGGCTACGAATACTTCTCGCCGATGGTCTGGATCGAGCTGAACTGCCGCAAGCCGCCGATGGACGACAAACGCTTCCGCCAGGCGCTGATGCACCTGATCGACCGCGACTTCGTCCGCGACCGCATCATGTTCGGCCTCGCCAAGGCGGCGACCGGGCCGTTCGCCTCGACCATGACCTACTACACGCCGGAGGTGAAGACCTACGAGCACTCGGTCGACAAGGCGGTGGCGCTGCTCGACGAGATGGGGCTGAAGCCCGACGGCGCCGGCGTGCGGGCGAGCGTCGCCTTCACCATGGTGCCGGCCGGCGAGGTGTGGACGCGGCTTGCCGAATATGTCCGCCAGGCTTTGGCGGCGGGCGGCATCAAGCTCGAATTGCAGAGCAACGATCTCGCCGGCTGGGTCGACGCGGTCAGCAACTGGACCTTCGAGATCAGCGGCAACCAGGTCTACCAGAACGGCGACCCGGCGCTGGGCATCGCGCGCACCTACGTGTCGTCCAACATCCGCAAGGGCGTGATGTTCTCCAACACGTCGGGCTACTCCAACCCCAAGGTCGACGAGCTCTTCGAGGCGGCGGCGGTCGAGATCGACCCGGCCAGGCGGCAGGCCCTCTACACCGAGGTCCAGCAGATCCTCGTCGAGGACGTGCCGGTGCTGTGGCTGTGCGAGCAGCAGTACCCGACGATCCACGACAGCCGGCTGAAGGAGGTGGCGACCACGGCCACGGGCGTCAACGCGAACTTCGCCGGCGCGAGCTTCGCCGCCTGACGCGCCATGATCCTGCTGCGGACCCTCGGCCTGCGGGGCTTGGAGATCGTTCTGACCCTCCTTGCCATCGCGACCATCAACTTCGTGCTGGTGCACGCCGCGCCGGGGGACCCCGCGACGGTCATGGCGGGACAGTCGGGGGCGGCCGACGAGGTCTTCCTCGCCCAGATCCGCCGCGACTACGGGCTGGACGAGCCTTTCCTCGTCCAGCTCGCCACCTATCTCGGCAAGGTGATCCAGCTCGACCTCGGCTATTCCTTCCGCCAGCAGCGCGACGTGATCGACCTGATCCTCGAGCGCACCGGGCCGACGCTGCTGCTCACGCTGTCGGCCTTCCTGATCGCGCTCCTCGGCGGCATCTTCTTCGGCGCCGTCGCCGGGCGCCGGCACGGCACCTGGAGCGACACGCTGATCTCGCTCGCCGCGCTCGTCTTCTATGCCACGCCGGTGTTCTGGCTCGGCCTGATGCTGGTGCTGGTGTTCTCGATCGAGCTGGCGTGGCTGCCCGCCTTCGGCTTCTCCTCGATCCGCTCGGCCTCGATGCCGCCGCTCGACTACGCGCTCGACGTCGCCGCCCACCTCGTGCTGCCGGCGGTCACGCTGGCGACGATCTACATGGCCGTCTACACGCGGTTGATGCGCGCCTCGGTCATCGAGGTGGCGCAGGAGGACTTCGTCAAGACCGCGCGGGCCAAGGGGCTCTCGGAGGGCGAGATCATGCGCGGCCACATCCTGCGCAACTCCAGCATCCCGATCGTCACCTTCGCCGGCCTGCAGGTGGGCGCGATGTTCGGCGGCGCCGTCGTCGTCGAGACGGTGTTCTCGTGGCCGGGCCTCGGCCGGCTGACCTTCGATGCCGTCACCCAGCGCGACTATCCCGTGCTCCTCGGCCTGTTCGTGGTGATGGCGCTCCTGGTGATGGTGGTGAACGCGCTGACCGACGTCGTCTACCGGCTGATCGACCCGCGCATGGGCGCCCGGTAGCGGGCGCGAGATAGGAAACCGCGATGCTGGAAACCCTGCGCATCATCGTCCGGCGCCCGTCCGGCCTCGTCGGCCTGTTCCTCCTGTCGATCGTCTGCGCTGTCGCGGCGACGGCCTCGTGGCTGTTCCCGGTCTCGCCGTGGGAGATGACGTCGATCCCCTTCACCCGGCCGGGCGAGAACGGCCTGCTGCTCGGCTCCGACACGCTCGGTCGCGACATCGCCGCCGGCATCGCCCACGGCGCGCGCGTCTCGCTGTTCATCGGCGCGGTCTCGACGCTGGCCGCGCTCACGATCGGCGTCATGCTCGGCTGCATCGCCGGCTACGCCGGCGGCTGGGCCGACCGGCTGATCGTCCGCTTCATCGAGATCTTCCAGACGATCCCCAACTTCGTGCTGGCGCTGCTCATCGTCGCCATCCTCGGGCCGTCGCTCGCCAACATCATCCTCGCCGTCGCCATCGTCAGCTGGCCGCCGCTCGCCCGCCTGACCCGCGCCCAGGTCAAAAGCGTATCGACGCGCGAGTTCGTCCAGGCCGCGCGCTGCCAGGGGCAGTCGGCCGTCTCGGTGCTGGTGCGCCACGTGCTGCCCAACGCCATCTCGCCCATCATCGTCACCGGCTCGCTCGCCGTCGCCTCGGCGATCCTGATCGAGGCGGCCCTTTCTTTCATGGGACTGGGCGACCCCAACTACATGTCGTGGGGCTACATGGTCGGCGCCGGCCGCACGGTCATCCGCCAGGCGTGGTGGGTCAGCGTGTTCCCCGGCGCCGCCGTGCTCCTCACCGTCGTCGCCATCCACCTCGTCGGAGAGGCGCTGAACGACGCCCTGAACCCGAGGATCGCCCGCGCATGACCCAGCCGCTGCTCTCCGTCCGCAACCTGCGGCTCGGCCTTCCCGCGGGCGCCGACCGCATCCGCGCGGTCGACGGCGTGAGCTTCGACATCGGCCGCAACGAGATCGTCTGCCTGGTCGGCGAAAGCGGCTCCGGCAAGTCGCTGACGGCGCATTCGCTGATGGGGCTGCTGCCGCGCGGGGTCCGCGTCGACGGCGGCGAGGCGCTGCTCGACGGCCGCGACATCCTGCGCCTGTCGGGGCGCGAGGTGCGGAAGCTGCGCGGCAGCCGCATCGCCATGGTGTTCCAGGAGCCGCTGACGGCGCTGAACCCGTTGAAGCGCGCGGGCGAGCAGGTGGCCGAGGCCATCGTCAGCCACGACCGCCGCATCGCGGCGGCGGACGTGCGGGCGCGCGTGCTGCGCCTCTTCGAGCAGGTCGGCCTGCCCGACCCGCCGCAGGCCATGCGCAGCTTCCCCTTCCAGCTCTCCGGCGGCCAGCGCCAGCGGGTGATGATCGCCATCGCGCTCGCCAACAATCCCGACCTGCTGATCGCCGACGAGCCGACGACGGCGCTCGACGTCACCACCCAGCGGCAGATCCTCGACCTGATCAAGGCCCTGCAACGGGAGCGCGGGATGGGCGTGCTGTTCATCACCCACGACATCGGCGTCGTCGCCGACATCGCCGACCGCGTGGTGGTGCTGCGCGAGGGCAGGACCGTCGAGCAGGGCACGAGCGGCGAGGTGCTGCTGTCGCCGCGCGAGGACTACACGCGGATGCTGCTCGACTCCGTGCCCGGCCGCCGCCGGGTCCGCGCGACCGCGCCCTCCGCCGAGCCGCTCCTCACCGTGCGCGGGCTCGACAAGACCTTCGTCACCCGGCAGGGCTGGTTCGCGCCGCCGCGCGTCACCGTGGCCGCCGAGAAGGTGGAGCTCGACCTCCACCGCGGCGAGACGCTCGCCGTCGTCGGCGAGAGCGGCTCGGGCAAGTCGACGCTGGCGCGGATGATCCTGCGCCTCGTCGAGCCCGACGCCGGCGAGGTGCTGTTCGACGGGCGGCCCGTCGGCCGCGCGCGGCGCGAGGACCTGCGCCAGTTCCGGCGCCGGGCGCAGATCGTCTTCCAGGACCCCTACGCCTCGCTCGACCCGCGGCTGAAGGTCGGCGAGAGCATCGCACGCGGCCCGCTGGCCCACGGCGCCTCCCGCGCCGAGGCCGAACGGCTGGCGCGCGACTGGCTGGAGCGCGTCGGGCTTCCCCCGCAGGCGACGGACCGCTTCCCGCACGAGTTCTCGGGCGGGCAGCGGCAGCGGATCTGCATCGCCCGGGCGCTGGCGCTCGAGCCCAGCCTGCTGATCGCCGACGAGGCCGTCTCGGCGCTCGACGTGTCGGTGCAGGCGCAGGTGCTCGATCTTCTCGCCGACCTGAAGCGGGAGATGAACCTGTCGATGCTGTTCATCACCCACGATTTGAGGGTCGCGCGCGAGATCGCCGACACCATCATGGTCATGCAGCGCGGCCGCGTGGTCGAGCGCAATGGCGCGGAGGCGCTTTTCACCGCGCCGCGATCGGCCTACACGCGCAGCCTGCTTGACGCGGTCCCCGGAAGGGCCTTCTTCGAACGGGCGTCCGCTCCCGCCGCACCGGACGGGGCGGCCGCCGCAATACAGGGGTGAAGCTCATGGTCAGCACCAATGCGGTCTTCGACGACCGGGAAATCGCCCATCTCACGGCATGGCGGCACAGGCTGCACCAGTACCCGGAGATTTCCGGCGAGGAGGCCGAAACCGCGCGCGAGGTGGTCTCCTTCCTGGCCGACACGCGGCCGGACGCCACCGTCACCGGCCTCGGCGGCCACGGCGTGGCGCTGGTCTACGACGGCGCGGAGCCGGGGCCGACCGTGCTGCTGCGCTGCGAGCTCGACGCGCTGCAGATCCATGAGGTCTCCGACATCCCCCATCGCTCGCTGGTCGACGGCAAGGCGCACATGTGCGGCCATGACGGCCACATGACGATGATGGCCGCGGTGGCGCGGGTGCTGGCCCGGCACCGGCCGCTGCGCGGGCGCGCGGTGCTGCTGTTCCAGCCGGCCGAGGAGACCGCGCACGGCGCCGAGGCCGTACTGGCCGACGCGAAGTTCGCGGCGATCGCGCCCGACTACGCCTTCGCCATCCACAACATGCCCGGCCTGCCGCTCGCCCACGTCGCCGTCGCCGAGGGCCAGATCACCTGCGCCTCGATGGGGCTGTGCGTCGAGCTGACCGGCAAGACCTCCCACGCCTCGGTGCCAGAGGCGGGCATCTCGCCGGCCATGGCCGTCGCGCGCATCATCCCGGCGCTGAAGCGGCTGGAGGCGGGCGAGGCGATAGAGCCCGGATTCCGCAGGGTGACGGTGACCAACGTGCAGATGGGCAAGCCGGTCTTCGGCATCACGCCCGGCGCCGCCGAGATCCGCATGACCCTGCGCACGCCCGAAAGCGACGCGATCGAGGGGCTGACCGCCGAGGTCCTCGCCCTCGTCGGCGCGATCGCGGCCGAGGAGCGGCTGACGCTCGCCCACTCGACACACAACTTCTTCCGCGCCTGCGTCAACGACGGCGAGGCGGCCGCCCTGTTCGAGGACGTGGCCGCGGACATGGGGCTGTCGCGGGTCGAGGGCTACGTGCCGATCCGCGGCGCCGAGGATTTCGGGCTGTTCGGCTCGCGCGCGAAGTCGGCGATGCTGTTCATCGGCGCCGGCATGGACCGGCCGATGGTCCACAATCCCGACTACGACTTCCCCGACGAACTGATCCCAGTCGGGGCCGGGCTGTTCCTCGGCGTGCTCGACGGCCTGCTCGGCCTCGCTGCCGCCCCGGCAGCCGTCCCGGCCGGCGGGAGGGCCGCGCCATGACCGACCCCCGCCGCTACGTCTCCCACAGCGCTCACTGGGGCGCGTTCTCGGCCGCATGGGACGGCAACGTCCTCGACATCGTCCCACATCCGGACGACCGCGAGCCGTCGCCGATCCTCGGCAACTTCCGCAACGTGCTGCGGCACCCCGCCCGCATCCTGCGGCCGGCGGTGCGGCGCTCGTGGCTGGAGCGCGGGCCGGGGCCCGGGCCGCGCCCGCTCGACGACGAATTCGTCGAGATGGACTGGGACCGGGTATCGGCGCTCGCCGCCGGCGAGCTGGCCCGCGTGTCGGCCGAGCACGGGCCGGAAGCCGTCTACGGCGGCTCCTACGGCTGGGCCTCGGCCGGCCGCTTCCACCATGCGCTCAGCCAGGTCCACCGCTTCCTCAACGTCGCGCTGGGCGGCTTCGTCCGCTCGGTGCACAGCTACAGCGCCGGCGCCTCCTCCGTCATCATCCCGCGCGTGATGGGCCAGTTCGAGAGCGTCACGCGGCGCAACGTCACCTGGGCGCAGATCGAGGCGCACACCGACATGGTCGTCGCCTTCGGCGGCATGGCGGTGAAGAACTCGATGATCGCCGCCGGCGGCGTCACCACCCACATCGAGCGCGGGGCCATGGGTCGGGCCAGCCGGCGCGGCGTCGCCTTCCACCTGTTCAGCCCGCTGCGCGACGACTTCCCCCACGAGGCGCGCGCGATCTGGCATCCGGTGCGGCCGGGAAGCGACGTGGCGGTGATGCTGGGCATGGCGCACACGCTGCTCGCCGAGGACCTCTACGACAGGGACTACATCGCCCGCTGCTGCGAGGGCGCCGAGACCTTCTTCGCCTATGTGCGGGGCGAGACCGATGGCGTCGCCAAGACGCCGGAATGGGCGGCGGAGCTCTCGGGCGTGCCGGCCGACACCATCGCCGGGATCGCGCGCCGGATGGTCGCCTGCCGCAGCCTCGTCACCGTCTCGCACTCCATGCAGCGCGCCCGCTACGGCGAGCAGCCGGTGTGGGCGGCGATGGCGCTGGCGGCCATGGTCGGCCAGATCGGCCTGCCCGGCGGCGGATACAACTACTCGCTCGGGGCGATGGGCCACACCGGCCGCCAGATCAACGCCGTGCCGCTGCCGACGGTGCCGCAGGGGGCCAACGGCGTCGCCAACTTCATCCCCTGCGCGCGGGTGAGCGACATGCTCCTGTCGCCGGGGCAGGAGTACGACTTCGACGGCCGGCGCATGGTCTATCCCTCGATCCGCCTCGTCTACTGGGCCGGCGGCAATCCCTTCCATCACCATCAGGACCTCAACCGGCTGCGCCGCGCCTTCGCCGTGCCGGACACGATCATCGTCCACGACAACGTGTGGACGCCGATGGCGCGCTCGGCCGACATCGTGCTGCCGGCGACGATGACCCTGGAGCGCGACGACATCGGCGCGGCCGGCACCGACCCGCGATTGATCGCCATGCGTGCCGCCGCCCCGCCCGCCGGGCTGGCGCGCAACGACCACGACATCTTCGCCGACATGGCCGACGTGCTCGGCGCGCGCGACCTGTTTACGGAAGGCCGCCGGCCTCACGAATGGCTGGAGCATCTCTACGAGTCGACCCGGCAGGCGCTGCAGGCCCGCGGCTGGGACGCCCCCGGCTTCCAGGAGTTCTGGGAGCGCGGCGAGGTGGCGCTGCCCTCCGAGCCCGACGACGGCGGCATCCTGCGCAAGTTCCGGGCCAATCCCGCCGGCAGCCCGATGCCGACGCCCTCGGGGCGGCTGGAGATCAGCTCGGCGACGCTCGCCGGCTTCGCCTATGACGACTGCCTCGGCCATCCGGCATGGTTCGCGCCGGACGAGCCGCCGACGCCGGAGCATCCGCTGGTCGTCGTCGCCAACCAGCCGGCGACGCGCCTGCACAGCCAGCTCGATTTCGGCAGCTACAGCCAGTCGGCCAAGGTCCGCGGCCGCGAGGCCGTGCGCATCCACCCGGTCGACGCTGCCGCGCGCGGGATACGCACCGGCGACGTCGTCAGGGTGTTCAACGGCAGGGGCGCCTGCCTCGCCGGGGCGCTGGTCACCGACGCGGTGATGCAGGGCGTCGTCAACCTGCCGACCGGCGCCTGGTACGACCCTGTGGAGACCGGCGACGGCTCCGCGCCGCTGTGCGTCAACGGCAATCCCAACGTGCTGACGCGCGACATCGGCACCTCGAAGCTGGCGCAGGGCTGCTGCGGCCAGATAACGGTGGCCGAGGTCGCGCTGTGGACGGGCGAGGGGCCGGAGGTGCGCGCCTACGGCCCGCCGCCGCTGGTCCCGCCGGCAGGATAGCGCCCGCCGCGCGGTTCTCCGTCCCCTGCGGGCGCACGGGCCGGCCCGGCCGCGAACCTGTCACGAACTGACACCGGCCGCGCCGGCGGATGTGGCCGCGGAACATTGTCGGGCGGGTCCCCGAATGCCTAAGCTTCAGGGAAGAGGAGATCGCCGGCGGCACGGTTCCGCCGCCGGCCGGAAGGACAAAACGGGAGGAATACAATGCAGTTTCGCACGCTCGCACTGGTCTGCAGCACCGCCGTCGCGGTGCTGCCGGCCCCGGTCGCCATCGCCCAGGACAAGGTCTCGGACGGCGTGGTGCGCATCGGGCTGATCGAGGACATGTCCGGGGTCTATGCCGACATCACCGGCATGGGCGCGGTGACCGCCGCGCGCATGGCGGTCGAGGAGTTCGGCGGCACCGTCCTGGGCATGCCGATCGAGGTCGTCTTCGCCGACCACCAGAACAAGCCCGACATCGGCGCGTCCATCGCCCGCAAGTGGTTCGACGAGGACAAGGTCGACGCCATCCTCGACGTGGCGAGCTCCTCGCCCGCGCTCGCGGTGCTGGAGATCGCCAAGGAGCAGGAGAAGATCATCACGCTCAGCTCGCCCGGCTCGATGCGGATCACCAACGACGTCTGCGGCCCCTATGTCGTCCACTGGGCCTACGACACGCACGCCATCGCCCACAGCACCGGGCGGGCGCTGGTCGAGCAGGGCTTCGACAGCTGGTACTTCGTCACCGCCGACTACGCCTTCGGCCACAGCCTGGAGACCGACACCTCCGCCGTGGTGACGGACGGCGGCGGCCAGGTGCTGGGCAGCACCCGCCTGCCGGTGGGCACGACCGACTTCGCCTCGGCGCTGCTGACGGCGCAGGGCTCGCAGGCCAAGGTGGTGGCGCTGGCCAACGCCGGCGCCGACACCATCAACTCGATCAAGCAGGCGGCGCAGTTCGGCCTGACGCAGGGCGGCCAGAAGCTCGCCACGCTGGCCGGCTTCATCAACGACGTCCACGGCCTCGGCCTCGAGGAGGCGCAGGGGCTGACCATCACCGAAGCCTCCTACTGGGACCTGAACGACGAGACGCGCGCCTGGTCGCAGCGCTTCTTCGCGACGATGAACGCGATGCCCAACATGCTGCAGACCGGCACCTACTCGTCGGTGCTGCACTATCTGCGCGCGGTCGAGGCCGCCGGCACTGACGAGACGGCGGCGGTGATGGCGAAGATGCGCGAGATGCCCGTCAACGACGTCTTCTACAAGAACGGCACGATCCGCGAGGACGGCCGGATGATGCACGAGATGTACCTGTTCGAGGTCAAGAAGCCGGACGAATCCACGGCGCCGTGGGACTACTACAAGCTGCTCGCCACCGTGCCGGCGGACCAGGCCTTCCAGCCGCTCGATAAGTCCGCCTGCGCGCTGGTCAAGAAGTAGCGCTTCCGCCTCGCAACGAGGGTCATCGAGGGCGCGGCCGGAAATCTCCGGC
>JAEZXF010000313.1 GCA_023419995.1 Pseudomonadota bacterium
AACGGGGCCGATGCCCATCTCGTCGGGATCGAGGCCGGCGGCCATGACGCCGACATAGCGCCCGAGCGGCGAAAGGCTCCGTCTCTCGGCTCCGCGCGCCTCCATGATCACGGCGGCCGAGACGCCGTCCGACAACTGGGAGGCATTGCCGGCGGTGACCTGCCGCCCCGCCGCGACACGCTGGCCGCCCTTGAACACCGGCGCCAGTGCGGCGAGGTCCTCCAGCGTGGTATCCGGCCGGTTGCCCTCGTCCTTGTCGAGCGTCACTTCGCGATAGGAGACTTCCTTCGTCTGCCTGTCGACCACGGCCATGGTGCCGGTCGTCGGGACGATCCGCTGTCGAAGCGGCTGGCCTGCTGGGCAGCGGCGGTGCGCTGCTGCGGGCGCAGTGCGTATTCGTCCTGCTCCTCGCGCGTGATGCCATAGCGGTCGGCGACGATCTCGGCGGTCTCGAGCATCGTCATATAGAGCGCCGGCTGGTGCTCGACGATCCATGGATCGGTCCGGCGGTCCAAGCGCATGTTCCGGTTCTGCACGAGGCTGATGGATTCGACGACGCCGCCGATGACGATCTGCATCCCGTCCTGCACCACCTGCTTGGCGGCAGCGGCGATGGCCATCATGCCGCTGGCGCACTGGCGATCCATCGTCATGCCGGGAACCGAGGTCGGCAGACCGGCCCGGATCGCCGCCTGACGACCGATATTGCTCCCGGTCGAGTCCTGATGGATCGCGCAGCCGACAATGCTGTCCTCGATCTCGCCGCCCTCGAGGCCGGCGCGCGCCACGGCATTCCTGACGGCATGACCGATCAACTCCTGCGCCTGCGTGTTGTTGTACGCGTCGCGAAAGGCCTTGCCGAACGGTGTGCACGCGGTCGATACGATCAGTGCTTCACGCATGTTCCTGTCCTCCTTGTCGGAATCGCCGTTCGTGTCGTGGGGATCGTGGGGTCAACGGCATCTTCAGGTCCTGGTCGCCCCGATGCGATGTGGCTGCGGTTATCGGTTCTTCCATTCCGGTTTGCGCTTCTCGACAAAGGCGGCGACGCCCTCGCGGAAGTCTTCGGTCTCGCGCAGGTCCGCCATCGTCTGCCCGCTGTAGAGAAGGCTGGCGCGCAAATTGCCGAGATCGTCCATCGACCGCAGCACCCACAGCGACGCACGCACCGACGACGGCGAGACAGAGGCGATCTCGCGCGCGATCTCCATCGCCCGCTCCATCAGGCGCTCGGCAGACAACGCCTCGTTGACGAAGCCCAGCCGGCAGCCTTTCTCGGCGCCGACCTCGCGGCCGGTCAGGATCATCTCGACAGCGTGCTTGCGGCCGATCTGGCGGCTGAGCCTCCGAATGCCGCCGGCTGCGGCAAAGAAGCCCACCTTGACCTCAGGCAGCCCGAAGCGGGCGGCCTCTGCCGCAAGCAGGATGTCGCAGCACAACGCAGTCTCGAATCCGCCGCCCAGTGCAAAGCCGTTGACCGCCGCAATGATCGGCTTTTCGAGATCGATCGTCGAGGGCCGTTTCGCCGAAGTGCCGGTCGGCGGCGGGCTCGCCGATGAGCAACAGGGCAAGGCGAAGCCGGAGAAGATCCCGCTACTGAAGCCTGCTTTCCGTCAAGGCGGCACGGCGCGGCGAGCGACTATCCGAGCTATGTCATGGCGATCGAGGAGATCGCGGCCGGCAGCGGCGCACTGTCGATAGTGATGGCCGTCCACAACAGTGTCGGCTGCGCGACGATCCTCGCCTTCGGAACGAAGGAGTAGAAACAGAAGTACCTGAAGCCGATGGCCCGCGACGAATGGCTGGACGCCTTCGTGCTGACCGAGCCGCATGCCGGCTCCAACGCCTCGGCGCTGAGGACGCGGGCACGGCGCAGCAGGCCGGGAGGCCCCTCGGCCGCTGCTCGCTTTCTGGCTGTCGGCCGTGATGGACAACCATCTGCTTCACCAGTTGTTGTCCGAAACAGAAGGGAGCGGCGCCATTGCGTCGCTCGGGGAGTGCCTGCCCTGCTCCGGCAGTTCGTCCAGCCTTACGGCGCGGCAGGCATCGTCGAGCTTCTGCGCCATGGCCGCCGCGGTCCCGGCACCGGCAGGCGCGCCGATCGCCGTGTCGATTTCGACCCAGTTGATGTGGCTGGACGCTTCGATGCCGGCCTCGATTCCCATGTCGGCATACAGCGCGTTGATGCTTTCGGCTGCCTCGATATGGTCGAGGTCCACGAACAAGGCGAGATGGGCGAGCACGGCATGCTCGCCCGGCCGGTCGTGGCCGAGGCTGCGCCAGCGCTGCGCCGTGCCGGCGAGCTTGCGGTCGTCGACGACGACATTGTAGGCCCCGTCGCACATGGTGCCGGGAACGGCGCGGTACGTGCCGCAGATGCCCCGGCTGCGCAGCATGGCCATGACCGGCGCGCACAGGATCCGATAGCTGGTCCCGATGCGGTCGCGAGAGCTGGCGCCGATGGAAAACGTCATCGACAGGTTGACGACGCCCTGCCCCTGCGCCACCGCGCCGCCGCCCGTGTCGCGGATGTGGAC
>JAEZXF010000362.1 GCA_023419995.1 Pseudomonadota bacterium
TCCCGCCTTGAGGACGTCGTCGAAGCCGATCGTCGTCGACAGCCGTGCCAGCTTCTCGTGGTCGAGATCCGTGGCGATGCGCCGCCACGCCTCCAGCCTGAGCTCCTTCGGCGCCATCACCGAATCGATGCCGAGCAGCGACACGCCGCGCAGGATGAAGGGCGCGACGCTTGCCGGCAGGTCCATGCCGCCGGCAAGCCCGCAGGCCGCGACCGCGCCGCCGTAGGACGTCATCGACAGCACGTTGGCGAGCGTGTGGCTGCCCACGGCGTCGACGCCGCCCGCCCACCGCTCCTTGCTCAGCGCCTTCGCCGGCGCCTGCAGCTCGGCCCGGTCGATGATCTCGGCCGCGCCCAGCGCGCGCAGGAAGTCGGCCTCTTCCGGCCGTCCGGTCGAGGCGACGACGGAGTAGCCGAGCTTCGACAGGATCGACACCGCCACCGTGCCGACGCCGCCGGCCGCTCCCGTGACCACCACCGGCCCGCGCGCCGGCACGATGCCGTGGCGCTCCAGCGCCAGCACGCACAGCATCGCCGTGTAGCCGGCGGTGCCGACCGCCATCGCCTCGGCCGCGCTCATGCCCGTCGGCAGCGGCACCAGCCAGTCGCCCTTGACGCGGGCGCGCCCGGCATAGGCGCCGTGATGCACCTCGCCGGCGCCCCAGCCGTTGAGGATGACCTTGTCGCCCGGCTGCCAGGCGGGGTTCTGCGAGGCCGTCACCGTGCCGGCGAAGTCGATGCCGGGAACGAGCGGCCAGCGCCGCACCACCGGCGCCTTGCCGGTGATCGCCAGCCCGTCCTTGTAGTTGACCGTCGTCGCCTCGACCGCGACGGTCACGTCGCCGTCCATCAGCTCGGCCTCGGTCATGTCCACGATGTCGACGGACTGCTTCTTGTCCTCGTCGCGCGAGACGAGGATCGCCTTGAAGGTGTCGGACATGGGGCGCTCTCCCTGTGTTGTCTGCCGGGCCGGCCGGGTCGGCCGTCCGGCGGCGACTGTGCGTCTCCCGGCCGGCGAGGTCAATCGCGGCGGGCGTTCCGACGAACGCAGTTGTGCTGCTCCGCCGGTGCTTTCCCGGCCGCATTTGCGTGGTGCCGGACGATTCCGCCTGGCTGCAAAATGCCTAGCCGGTCCGGCGGGTGCGCCGCCACAGCAGGAACTCGTCGAGGATGACCAGCCCGGCGCCGACGGTGATGAAGGCGTCGGCGAGGTTGAAGATCGCGAACGACCACGACGGCAGGTGGAACAGGATGTAGTCCACGACGTAGCCGTGCCACACCCGGTCGACGAGGTTGCCGAGCGCGCCGCCGACGATCAGCGCGAAGCCGAAGCGCGCCAGCCGCTGGTTGGGATCGGCGCGCGCGGCGATCCAGACGACGAAGCCCAGCACCGCCAGCGTCACCGCGATCAGCCCGACGCTGCCGAGGTCGTCCAGCATCGAGAAGGCGATGCCCGTGTTGTGGGTGCGGAACAGCGACAGGAACGGCAGCAGCTGCACCGGGATGTGCATGCCCAGCTCCGCTTCGACGAGTTGCTTGATCCACTGGTCGATGGCGGCGGCGGCGAGCGCCACCGCGGCATAGGGAAGGAGCCGTCTCACCTGTCTTTTCCTTCGGCGGCCGGCCCCCCGAGCGGCAAGTTGGGCGGCAGGGCGTGGCGGCGGACCTCGTAGAGCGCGACGCCGGTGGCGACCGCGAGGTTGAGCGAATCGGCCCGGCCCGCCTGCGGGATGCGGATCAGCGTGTCGCAGGCCGCGGCGAGGCCGTCCGGCAGCCCCTGCTGCTCGTTGCCCATCAGCAGCACCACCGGCCCCGTGGCATAGTCGGGCGTGCGGTAGTCGCCCGAGCCTTTCAGGTGCGTGCCGACAAGGCGGGCCCGGGCCGCCTTCTTCCAGCCGACGAAGGCCTCGGCGTCGCAGCGCGCCACCGGCACGGCGAAGATCGAGCCCATCGTCGCCCGCACAGTCTCCAGCGAATAGGGGTCCGTCGTCTCGCCGACGAGGATCACGCCCTTCGCGCCGACCGCGTCGGCCGTGCGGATGACGGTGCCGAGATTGCCGGGGTCGCGCACCCGGTCGAGCGCCACCCAGACGTCGCCGTCCTTCGGGCGGATGTCGCCGAGCGCGGTCCAGCGCTGCGAGAACACGCCGAGCACCGCCTGCGGGTTGTCGCGCCTCGTGATGGCGACGAGTACCTTCTCCGGCACTTCCAGCACCAGCCCGCCCGCCGCCACCGTGCGCGCGGCCGCCTTCTCGACGGCAGCATTGCCGCGCTGCGACTTGGCGAAGACCAGCGTCCGGATCGCCCAGCCGAGATCGAGCGCGTCGATGACGAGCTTCAGCCCCTCGGCCATGAACGCGCCCTCGGCGTCGCGGTACTTCTTCAGCGCCAGTGAACGGATGTCCTTGATGATCGGGTTGGCGAGGCTGGTGACTTCCTTCACCTGCCCGACGCGGCGCGTCTCGCTCATGTCGCGCCTCCCCCGGAAAAGCCGCGCCGCCCCTCATCCCCCTGCCGGGACCTTCTCCCCGTGAACGGGGAGAAGGGGAATGGCCGCGCCGCCGGCGACCCCCA
>JAEZXF010000401.1 GCA_023419995.1 Pseudomonadota bacterium
CTGTGCGACATCTCGACCACGTCGTTCTTCCCGGCAAAGCCGCTCGGCTGCTACGGCGACGGCGGCGCCGTCTTCACAGACGACGACGACCTCGCCGCGCTGGTCGATTCCTACCGCGTCCACGGCAAGGGCTCGCACAAATATTACAACGAGCGCATCGGCCTCAACAGCCGGCTCGACACCCTCCAGGCCGCGATCCTGATCGAGAAGCTGGCGATCTACGCCGACGAGATCGAGGCGCGGCAGGTGGTCGCCCGGCGCTACGACGAGGGCCTTTCCGGCCGCTACAAGACGCCGTTCGTGCCCGAAGGGCTGAGAAGCATCTGGGCCCAGTACACGCTGAAGACCGCGACGCCGGCCGAGCGCGAGGCGCTCCAGGCACGCGCGGGCAAGGCCGGCGTGCCGACCGTCGTCTACTATCCCGTTCCGCTCCACCGCCAGAACGCCTACCGGGACTTCCCCGTCGATCCCGCCGGGCTGCCGGTCAGCGACGACCTTTCCGGCCGCGTCGTCAGCCTGCCGATGCACCCCTATCTCACGCCGGAGGTCCAGGAGCGCATCGTCGCGGCGGTGATCGGCTGAACGGCCCCGCTTCCCTGCGTCGAGAGCGCATGGCGAGATGAAGAGGAGGCGGCAATGAGGCAGGAAAGGATCCTCGTCACCGGCGCCACCGGCTTCGTCGGCCGCCACCTCGTGGAGCATTTCCGCTCGGCCGGCCGGCTCCTTACGCTCGCCGTGCGCAACGTCGATGCATGCCCGCCGTCGTGGCAGGCCGACGGGCGCGTCAGGATCGTCGCCACCGGCCCGATCGAGACGGCGGCCAATCTCGGCGAGGCGCTCGCCGGCGTCGCCACCGTCGTCCATCTCGCCGGACTGGCGCATGTGCGGGGCTCCGGCAGGGGAGACGACTCGTTCGTCGCCGCAAATGCGACGGCGACCGAACGGCTCGCCGAGGCATCTGCTGACGGCGGCACCGGCTCTTTCATCCACCTGAGCAGCCTCGCGGCGATCACCCGGAACGCATCTCCTTCCGTGATCGACGACACGACCTGCGATCCGGCGCCGACGCCTTACGGCAGATCGAAACGCGAGGCCGAGAAGCACGTACTTGCCCTGGCGGAGCACGGCCTCTTCGCGGTTTCGCTGCGGCCGCCCCTGGTGGTCGGGGCCGAGGCGAAGGGAAACTGGGGTGCGTTGCAGCGGCTCGCCGCCACCGGCCTGCCCCTGCCCTTCGCCAGCGTCCGCAACCGGCGGTCGCTGATCGGCATCCGGACCCTCGTCGAGGCGCTGGACCGCCTGTGCACGGACAGCTGGCCGCCGGATAAGTCGGGCAACTATTGCCTAGCGGACGCGGAGAGCCTTTCGCTGCCCGCCATCGTCACCGAATTGCGCCGGGGAATGGGACTGCCGTCGCGGCTTTTCCCCTGTCCGCCCGGGGTCTTGAAGGCCCTTGCGGCGGCGGCAAACCGCCAGCAGATGGCGGCGGGGCTCCTGGGCGACCTGCGCGTCGACGCCGGCCGTTTCCAGGCGACGTTCGATTTCACGCCGACGCAGGACCTCGCCGCTTCGATCGTGCAATCGGGAATGTGCTATCGTCGGCTCGCCTCTGCCGGCCCAACCGGAAACGTGGAATGAAACGGATCGCCGACCTCGCCATCGCCCTGATCGGCCTTCCGCTGGCGCTGCCGGTCATCCTCGCCTGCATGGCGCTGGTGAAATCCTCCTCGCGCGGCCCGGCGATCTTCTGCCAGACGCGGGTCGGCCTCAACGAAAAGCCTTTCACCTGCTACAAGCTGCGCACGATGTATGTCGAGACGGGCAATGCACCCAGCCATCAGGTGGCGGCCTCGTCGGTGACGCCCGTGGGGCGCTGGCTGCGGCGGCTGAAGCTCGACGAGCTTCCCCAGCTGTGGAACATCGTACGCGGCGAGATGAGCTTCGTCGGTCCGCGCCCCTGCCTGCCCTCGCAGGTGGAACTCGTCGAGGCCCGCCGCGCGCGCGGCCTCTACGCCATCCGCCCCGGCATCACCGGCGTCGCCCAGATAGCCGGCATAGACATGTCCGATCCTGAAAGGCTGGCGCGGCGCGACGCCGAGTATCTGCAGGACATGTCGCTTTCAACCGACCTCAGGCTCATCGCCCTGACCGTGCTCGGCGCGGGCCGCGGCGATCGCGTCCGCACCTGACCGCAACCTACGCCGCGGCGATCGCCTCGACATAGCGACGGGCAATCCGGTCGTAGTCGTATTCGCGGGCGATGTACTCCTGTCCCTTCATGCCCATCGCAAAGCGTTGTTCGGGCGACATGCGGCCCAGTTCGCTCAGGCCATTCCAGATGTCTTCCGGCGTCTCGCTTCTTCTGGCGATCCCGCCGCCGGATTCGGAAACCGGATCGCCGCAAGGTTGAATCGGCAAGAAGACGGGCAGCGCGGCATTGAAGTAGTCGACAATCTTGTTCGGCGAGATGCCGTAGCCGAACAGAGCCTCGATGTTCCTGAGACCTGCATAGCCGATGTCGGCCTGTGTCAGGAGCGCCAACGCGTCGCTCTTCGGCACAGGTCCGGAGAAGTGAGTGTCGGACAGGCCATTGTCGTGGGCAAAACTGCGCAGCGCGTCCAACTGCTCGCCCTTCCCGACGATGAGAACGCCGAACCTGTCCTCTTCTCTTCTGCTCTTGCCGTAGGCAAGCCCCTGCAGAAGCTGGTCGAGCGCGTTCGGTTTGCCTATAGCACCGGTATAGATGATGCAGACTCGCCCCTGCGACCGCCACTCCGCCAGCTTGGCCGCAGCAGCACGGGCCTCTTCGCTGACAAGGCTTGCCTCGGGAGGGGAACCGGCCGCGCCGGTTCCATTGGGCACCCACACGAACGGCGTATCGCAATAACCTCGATCGGCCAGATACCGCCCGACCCAGGGAAGCACGGAGGCCACCAGGTTGGCTTTCGTCACGGCAAAACGCTCAGCCAGCGCACAGAGCATGACGAACGGGTGCAGAGGTGAGGTGCCCTGAATTTCGGTGATGCTGAGTGGCCATATATCGCGGATTTCATAGACGAATTTGGCTCCGTGGCGCTTTGCCAGACCGTGGGCCGGAAAAACTGTGAACGGATGCGGCGACGACGCGATGACCGCATCCGGCGCAGGTAGATCGCGGCCATAGCGCCTGCCGACTGCGTACAGGTTCTTCGAGAAATCCCACATGTTGAGCAGGCGCGACACGCCATTTCGTGCGTAAGGCCGGGCCGGCACGGAAACGTAGCGGATGCCGTCGACCTCGAACTCTGGTTCAGGCGACGTGTCCCGCTCAAGCAGGTGATGAAAGCCGGCGATAAACACCGTCGCCGAATGGCCCTGCCTCTGCCAGGCCCGGGCGAGCTCATACGGTCTATGATAGGAGCCGACCCTCGGACCGCCGCCGTAGTGATGGATGTACCAAATATGCAATTCGCTCGTTCCGCAGCGCAAGACGTGTTGGAAAAGGCCGGCGATCTGGAATCAAGCCCAAATGCGTGGACGCCGATCGCATGCCGGTTTCTCCTACAATACTGGTCGTCGCTGGAGCAAGAAATGTGTCTCTGCTCGCGTCATACCGACCGCACGCCACCCCGGCTTACACGCAATGTAGGGACCATGTGGTCACACCGAAACCGTCGCCTTGCGGGAGGGTGGAATGCGGCTGCGTCTGGCTCTGCATCATTCCATATCCTCCCTGTCCCGCTTGTAGTGGCTCGACTCGACTGATAGTGGGAAACCTGTCCGCCCTTCCTCAACGTGCAGAAATCCCTCATGAAAGTTGTTTCAGGCCAGTTTCTGCCGGTGGTGGACGCATTGCGGGCCGTAGCCGTCGTCTCGGTCGTAGGCTACCATTCAGGATTGGAATTTCTTCCCGGCGGCTTCGTCGGCGTCGATATTTTCTTCGTCATTTCCGGGTTTTTGATCGTCAATCACATAATCAACGAGCATAGAAACGGCCAGTTTTCCTTCGGAGCCTTCTATGCGCGGCGCGCGATAAGGATCCTGCCTCCCTACTTCATCGTCATTGCCGCAAGCATACTGATTGCCGCGCAGGTCCTCGTTCTGGAATCCGAAATCCGGCAATTCAGCAAGGAGGTCGTATGGTCGGCCGTCATGCTGGTGAACTATCTGTTCCTTGGACAGCAGGGGTATTTCGACACCGCAGCGGAATCCAAGCCCCTGTTGCATCTCTGGTCGCTGGCTGTTGAAGAACAGTTCTATGCGGTCGCACCCCTCCTGATCGCAGGATTCTGGGTCGGAACAAGACGACTGGGCGGGGCCGCTCGCACCGTCGCCGGACGCTCGCTTGCCCTGGCGGGGCTGATACTCTCGTTCGTCGCCTGCATCTGGTTCAGCGTAGGCGAGACCAATCATGCATTCTATCAGATGCCGCTTCGGGCGTGGGAGTTCATCGCCGGGGCGATGATGGCCACCGTTGCGAACAGACTGGGGACATCGTCCCGACTGATCTCCGAGGGAATGGTCGCGCTCGGCCTGGTATTGATCGGCTATTCCATTGCCGCTTTTGACCGCCACACCCCTTTTCCCTCCTATTGGGCTGCGCTTCCCGTCGCCGGCTCCTGCCTTGTCATCGCCGGGGGGATCGCTCATCGGGATGGCTTTCTCGCGAGAGCGATTTCAATCCGCCCCGTCCTGCTGATCGGCCTCGTTTCGTACGGATGGTACCTGTGGCACTGGCCGCTGCTGACGTTCGGCCGCATTTACGGTTTCCAGGAACCCGACATCGTGCGCGACTGTGTCTTGAGCCTGGTTGCCCTGGGGCTGGCCATCCTGATGTACCGTCTGGTCGAGCGACCGCTCGCGATGGCGCGGGTCCGTGGAAAGATTGCGCTCGGTTGGCGTCCTGCTCTCGTTGGTGGAATCGGATCAGCCGTCGTCGCAATGGCCGGCATTGCCATACCCTCGGCATTCTCCTTCAACGCCTCGCTCGATCCGGTGACCGGAAAGGGGCTAAGGCAATTCACCGCAGAAACATGCCTCCGGGATCGCGATGCATGCCTGGCCGACAAGGTGTCGACGATCCTCGTCCTCGGAGATTCGCACGCCGCCACGACACATGCTGCCTTGAGCGAAGCGTTCCCCGAAGTTCAGATCGTTCGTGATTCGACAGCGGCCTGTCTGCCATTCTTCGATATCGAGCTTCCCAATCGCCCCGCGAAGAATGCTGAGGATTGCAGGCATATCAAGGAGACGGCTCTCACATTGGCACGGGATTCGGGAATTCCCACAACAGGCGCCATCCTTTACGCCCGATGGAACATCTATACTCCGTGGACAGTCGCCGTGGGGGGCTCTGAAAGGGTGCCGTTTCTCAGCCATGTCGGAACCCTGGGCGACGACCCGCATGACCATTTCCTCGCCGCCGCGAGGCATACGGCTTCCCTCCTCGAGCAAGCCGGAGTTTCCAGAATTCTGATAATAGCTCCCACCCCGGAATTCCGGCGTTATGCTCCCGAGTGCATTGCCCGCTCGATCAAGTATGGTGCAAATCCGGATCAGCGGTGTTCAATACCCCTCGCAGACAACGTCGAGCGCCGTGCCATGTCTATCTCATGGATAGCAGAAGCGTTCGTGGGCATATCCTCCGTCCGCATCCTCGATCCACTGCCTGCGTTTTGCGATAACTCGCTGTGCCGAAGCCATGGCGCGGACAACACCGCCTTGTTCGTCGACGACGATCATATGAGCTACGCAGGCATGAACCTTGTTATCTCGCGCTTCCCGGAAGAGTTTCGCTGGGTCACGGGTCGCTAGGCCGCCAAGTTTCTCCATGAACGACACAGGACAACTCGGATGAAGGAGTGCGCTGGTACGTAGGCATTTGTCCCCTCCCCGCGCTGCAACCGCATACTCGTGCAAGGCATCCATCATGCAAAGGCACGAGCCATGGAAAATACCCCCAACCTCTCCCTTCCCTACATCATGCCGTCGCAGGCGCAGAAGCACGTCACGCACAACGAGGCGCTGCGCGTGCTCGATGCGCTGGTGCATCTGGCGGTCCTCGATCGCGATCTCGCCACCCCGCCCGATGCGCCCGCCGAGGGCGACCGCTACATTGTCGCCGCCGGCGCGACCGGCCCGTGGCAAGGCGCGGAAGGAAGGATCGCGGCATGGCAGGATGGCGGCTGGGCTATCCTGGCCCCACGGCCCGGCTGGGTGGTTTTCGTCGTCGACGAAGGCAGCCTCCTGGTATGGAGCGGCTCGACGTGGGATGGCTTCACGAACTCGATTTCCGCACTCCAGAATCTCGCGCTCCTCGGCATCGGCACCGCCGCCGATGCCGAGAACCGTTTTGCGGCCAAGTTGAACAAGGCGCTGTGGGCCGCACGGCCCACGGACGAGGGTGGAACCGGCGACCTGCGCTATACGCTGAACAAGCAGGGACAGGCCAACGTGCTGTCGCTGCTGATGCAGACCAACTGGTCGGGCCGCGCCGAGATCGGGCTCGTCGGCACCGACGATCTGTCGCTCAAGGTGAGTGCCGATGGATCGAACTGGAGCGAGGCGATGAAGGTCGACCGGCACAGCGGCAGGATCGCCTTTCCGGCGACCAACGTCCTGACCGACTTCGCCATCAGCCTCCTGCCCGACAGCGGCCGTTTCGCCGGGAACGCGGCGAAAACAGAAACCGCCGGAGCATTCGTCTTTCCGCCCTACCTGACGGCCTACAATGGCTCGACCGTCGATACCGGCGGCAAATACATCACCAACAACACCGATTATGGCGGCAACGCGGGTTCGCTTGCACCTGAAATCAGGGCGCTCATCGATATGATCCGTGAGCCGGCCTATCGTCGGTACGGCGTCGAGTTTCACGCGGCACAGATCACCATGGGTTCAGGCACCGCGACCACTTCCGTCAGCGCCGGCGGCGTCACCTACTACTACAGCGCCTTCATGGCTTTCGGCCCGCGTGCCCCGCGCATGACCTTTCACTGCTATCTGCGCGCGCTCGACGCGCCGATCGTCTATCGCCGCTATCCGGGCCAGACCATGGTCAGGAACGGGGTCGAGAGTTCCGACAACGTCGTGATTGCACCGGCCGACGGCTGGGTGTCGATGACGGTGCTCGACGAGCAGCCTCCCCGCAGCAGCTACGGCTATAATCCATATCCGTTCAACGTCTATTGCGCGCAGGCCGGCCATCGCTGGCTCCTCGCCTGTCCCGCGCTGATGGGCGGCATCACCCGGGTGGACGACAATGTCGGCGTCATTGCCGGCATCAACAGATGGCTGCCCTGACGCCGCGGCAGCCGCGAGGAAGGAGTGGAAGCGCCGGTTCTATTCCGGCCTTTCCGCCTCGGCGAGAAGCGGCAGGAAATGTCGGTAGAGGGCGGCGGCACGGCTGGCCGTCAGGTGCTCGCTGTCCCGGTAGGCGATGGCACCGCCGATGACGGCCGGGCATTCCTGCGGGAAACAGAGGTGGTCCGACAGGTCCAGCCTCGAATAGAGCGCCGAATCGATCCGGGGCCAAGCCATGCCCGAGAGCGCGTCGCGTCGTTGCCGGCCGCAATCCTGCCAGCGTCCCACGCTCAGGCAGTCCTTGTAGCTGGCGTACATGCGCGGTGTGTCCCGCAGTTCCACGACCGCGATGCCTGCGGCAACCAATACCTCGCCGGTGCGCCGCATGCCGTCCCGCCACAGCCTTTCGGATGTCGGGCGGTCGGCGCTCCTTCCGCGGAGATCGTCGAAGATCCAGCCATAGTAGTTCGCGAAATTCCCGAGGATGACGAGATCGGGGGGATTCTCAACCAGATCGCGCAAGCGCGCCTTTCTCCACCGGTCGCACTGCTCGTAGACGGAGCGGGTTCTCGGATACCACATCGCGACATCGGCCGTCGGGCAACTCGTCTTCGTCCATGCCTCGACCTGCCACCCGGCCTCCTCGCCGG
>JAEZXF010000021.1 GCA_023419995.1 Pseudomonadota bacterium
CCCGGCGAGGCGCGTGGCGAGCGTGAGGCGGGCGCGGGCGTGGGCCAGCGCCTGCCGCGTGTGGCCGATGGCGAGGTCGGCGGCATAGTCGATGGAGCCGAAGGCGAGCCGGCAGGCGGCCCCGGCCACCTCGCCGATCCGGTCGATGCCGCGCGCGCTCTCGACCAGCGCGACCACGGGAAGCCCGGTTTCGCCGGCGACGCGCAGGATGTCGGTGCCGCTCTCGGCCTTGGGCAGCACGATCGCCGCCAGCGGCAGGCCGGCCGCGGCCGCGACGTCGTGCGCGTGCCAGGCGGTGCCCTTCGCATTGATGCGCAGCAGGAGAGGGGTCCCGGCGGGCAGGCCAGCGAGCGCCTCGGCCAGCCTTTCGCGCGCCGCGGTCTTGGCGTCGGGCGCGACCGCGTCCTCGAGGTCGGCGATCACGGCGTCGGGCCCGGCGGCGACGGCCTTGGCCAGCCGCTCCGGGCGGTCGGCCGGCACGAAAAGCGGCAGGGCGATGGTGTCGACGGGAGCGGCGCTCCGGCTGGCGGTCGGCATGGCGGATTCCGTTTGATCGGCCCAGCATCGGCTTTTTCAGCCATAATGAGAAATAGAGATTTTCTCGGGCAGCGATACAGCAATGCGATAGCCGGCGGTGCGCCAGCCGCGGCGAGCCATATGCGTTCGTTATATAGGTTCGAGGAACGTGTTATTTGAAGTGATGGGTGTTTTGGCCGATCTTCCCTCCCGGTTCGAGGGCCGGGATTCCGCCGGCCGGGCCGTGCAGCGGAATTCTGGGGGACGCCGAGGTGAAGTGCAGGGATCTCGATGGCATTCTGGTCGTGTCGGTCGAGCAGGCCGTCGCCGCGCCCTACCTGTCGTCGCGCCTGGCCGAGGCGGGCGCCCGCGTCATCAAGATCGAGCGCCCCGAGGGCGACTTCGCCCGCGGCTACGACCATCTGGTCAAGGGCGAGAGCGCCTATTTCGTCTGGCTCAACCGCGGCAAGGAATCGGTCTGCCTCGACCTGCGCGAGGCGGACGCCCGCGCCGCGCTGGCGGCGATGATCGCGCAGGCCGACGTCTTCATCCAGAACCTCGCGCCCGGCGCGATCGACCGGCTCGGCTTCGCGCCGGACGAGCTGCGCGCACGCCATCCGCGCCTCGTCACCGTCTCGATCTCCGGCTACGGCGAGGACGGGCCCTATCGCGACCTCAAGGCCTACGACCTGCTGGTGCAGGGCGAGAGCGGCCTGTCCGCCATCACCGGCACGCCCGACGGCATGGCGCGCGTCGGCGTCTCGGTCTGCGACATCGCCGCCGGCATGACCGCGCACCAGGCGGTGCTGCAGGCGCTGTTCGCCCGCGAGCGCACCGGCGAGGGCCGCCACGTCGCCGTGTCGCTGTTCCACGCGCTCGCCGACTGGATGAACGTGCCCTACCTGCAATATGTCTACGGCGGCAAGGAGCCCGACCGCAACGGCCTCAACCACCCGACCATCGCGCCCTACGGCGCCTATGCCGGCGGCGACGGCCGCGCCGTGCTGCTGGCGATCCAGAACGAGCGCGAGTGGGTGCAGTTCTGCGCCGGCGTGCTGGACCGGCCCGCGCTCGCCGGCGACCCGCGCTTCGACACCAACAGCCGGCGCGTCGCCAACCGGCCTGCGCTCGACGCCATCATCCTCGACGCCTTCGCCCCGCTGTCGCGCGAGGACATCGTCGCCCGGCTGGAGGCGGCGCGCATCGCCTATGGCCGCATCTCCTCGATCGCCGACCTGTCGCGTCATCCGCAGAACCGCTACGCCGAGGTCGGCACGCTGGCCGGCCCGGTGACCATGCTCGGCTCCGGCATCCTCTACGACGGCGCGGCGGTGGAGCCGGGGCCGGTGCCGGCGCTCGGCCAGCACACGCAGGCCGTGCTCGCCGAGTTCGCACCCGTGCGCGCCTGAGCGCCCCGCCTGTCGGCTTGCCGGCGCGGCCGCCGGGCAATAGTCTGCGGATATAGGCTTCCTTCGCAGAATAGAATGCGCTTATGGACATAAGGCAGCTCCGCTACTTCGTCGCCATCGCCGAGCAGGGCTCGTTCTCGCGCGCCGCCGCGCTCCTCCACGTCGCCCAGCCGGCGCTGTCGCTGCACGTGCGCAACATGGAGGCGGACCTGCGCGTCCAGCTCCTCCACCGCAGCCCGAAGGGGGTGATCCCGACCGAGGCGGGCGCGATCCTGCTGCGCAACGCCCGCATCATCCTCGACCAGCTCTCGATCGCCGAGGAGGAGATCCGCGGCCACGAGAGCGACCCGGCCGGCGAGGTGCGCCTCGGCCTGCCCGGCACGGTCAGCGAGGTGGTGTCGGTGCCGCTCATCACCGCCACGCACCAGCGCTTCCCCAAGATCAAGATCCGCATCGCCGAGGCGATGAGCGGCTTCGTGCTCGAATGGATGCGCGAGTCGCGCATCGACCTCGCCATCGTCTACCGCGACGTCAGCGACCACGGCATCGAGACGGTGCGCCTGCTCGAGGAGGAGCTGTTCTTCTTCGGCCCGGCCGAGGATCCCGAGCATCCCCACCTGCCGCCGCCGGGCGAGGCGATCGGCTTCGCCCGGGTGGCGCGCCTGCCGCTGATCCTGCCCGGCCCGAGCCACGGCCTGCGCGAGCTTCTTGCGCGGCAGGCGCTCACCATCGGCATCGAGCTGAACACGGTGATCGACATCGATTCCTACGGCAACATCAAGGAGCTGGTGCGCGACGGCTTCGGCTATTCGATCCTGCCGGCCAACGCCATCGCCCGCGAGGTGCAGGCCGGCGAGCTGCGGCGCTGGCCGATCGTCGGGCCGGAGATCCGCCGCTCGGTCCACCTCGCCTATTCGGTCGAGCGGCCGATGACCAACGCCGTCGCGGCCATCCAGGCGCTCGCCTGCGAGGTGCTGCGCGATCTCGCCCGCACCGGCCGCTGGGCCGGCGCGCAGGCTTCGCCGGACGACGCCGGGGACGCCGCGGGCGACGCCGCCTGAGCCCCTTCCGCCGTGCTCCCCGCGCCTGCGTTCATCAGCAGCGCGCGCCGTCCATACGTCTTCCCTGCGTCGCGGCCCGCCCGCATGCCGAGCGATGGCTATAACGCTTTGCGATATACAGAATATAGAAATTATAGTTTCCGGTGATAGGGGCCGCTGCTAACCTCCGGCTCGCGCTCTGGGGAGAGAGGGGCGCGGGAATTTCCAGCCCGAAAGGGTGCGGCCTCGCCGCATCGCGGGCGACGCGCCGCCGGCGCGGCACGGGGGGACAATGAAAAGCAGCAGCCTCATCAGCCGCCTCAACCAGGAACGCATCGTGTTTCTCATCACGGTGCTCCTGTTCGCCGCCTTCGCGCTGTCGCTGAACAACTTCCTGTCGGCCGCCAACATGCTGTCGCTGCTGCGCAGCGTTTCGGTGCTGGGCATCCTCGGCCTCGGCATGCTCGTCGTCGTGCTCGGCCGCGGCATCGACCTGTCGATGGTGGCGATCATGGCGATCTCCGTCGCCTGGACCATGCAGCTCGTCGCCACCGGCACGCCGCTGTCCGGCGCGGTGGCGCTGGGGCTGGGCTTCGCCGTCCTGATGAGCCTGATCAGCGGCCTGCTGATCGCCTATGGCGAGATACCGCCGCTGTTCGCGACGCTGGCGATGGGCACCTTCGTCTACGGCTTCGGCCGCGCCCACCTCATCATCGGCACCGACGTCGTCTACATGCCGGCCGACATCGGCTGGATCAAGGCGGTCGGGCAGGGCTCGCTCCTCGGCATCCCGATGCCGGTGGTCGTCGCCTTCGGCATGGCCGTCGTGGTCTGGGCCTTCCTGCGCTTCACCAAGCCCGGCCGCTTCATCTACGCCATCGGCGACAACGCCGCGGCGGCGCGCATCACCGGCATGCCGGTGCGGCCGATGCTGGTGGCGCAGTACGTCATCTCGGGCGCCATCTGCTTCGTCGCCGGCGTCATCACCGCCACCTCGGTCGCGGCCATGAACACCCGCGTCGTCAACTCGAACATGATCTACGACGTGATCCTCGTCGTCGTCATCGGCGGCGTCGGCCTGTCCGGCGGGCGCGGCAACGTCCGTAACGTCGTCGTCGGTACGCTGCTGATCGGCGTGCTGATGAACGGCATGACGATCATGGACATCCAGTACACGCTGCAGAACGTCATCAAGAGCCTGATCCTGCTCGTGGCGATCGTGGCCGACAGCATTCTCAACCCGCGTGACGAGCAGACGGGACAGCAGGGCGACATCTGACGCCGCCCGTCCGCCGGCACGGCATCTCGACTTCGAACGTTCATCCTGGGAGGAAGACATGAAGGCAATTCGCAAACTCGGTTCCGTCGCCGTCGCGGCGGCCATGCTGGCAATGGGCACGGTCGCGGCCGGCTCGCAGGAGATCAACGACCCGTTCCGCGACCCCGCGCTCGAAAGCCTGCGCGGCAAGAAGATCGCCTACCTGCCGATCTCGATCGGCTTCGACCTGGCGCAGGCCTGGGGCGGCGTGGTCAAGCAGCAGTCGCAGGTCTACGGCATGGAGTTCTCCTCGCAGGACCCGAACTGGAACACCGACGCCATGGCGCAGGGCTTCACGGCGCTGCTCGCCGAACAGCCCGACGTCATCGTCACCCAGAACCCGGACATGCAGTCGCTGGCGCGGCTGATGAAGCAGGCCAACGCCGCCGGCATCGTCGTCGTCCAGCTCAACATGGCCGGCGCCGTCCAGACCGACGCGGTGGTCGCGCCCGACTTCATCGGCATGGGCGAGCAGATCGCGCAGAAGGTGATCGACAAGTGCGGCGCCGGCACCGACACCTCGCACAAGGTGTCGATCGTCCAGGGCGTGCTCACCGGCGGCGTCAGCTTCTACCAGGTGCAGGGCATCAACAAGGTGTTCGCCGAGCACCCCGAGATCAACGTCGTGTCGAGCCAGGCGGCCGACTGGGACGCCTCCAAGGCGCGCGCCATCACCGAGACCGTGCTCCAGCAGCACCCCGACATCTGCGCCGTGATCGACGTGTGGGACGGCCAGGGCGTCGGCACCGGCGCGGCGATCAAGCAGGCGGGCCTCTCCGACAAGGTGTTCTTCATCACCTCGGGCGGCGGCGCGCAGTCGATGTGCGACATGCTGAAGGACGGCACCTTCACCGCCGCCTACAACTACGACGCCGTCGGCATGGGCCGCGACGCCTGGACCGCCATCATGGTCGCGCTCCAGAACGGCCAGGGCGGTGGCGCGATCAAGACGCAGATCTACTCGCCCTACCGCTACATGACCAAGGACGACGTCCGCGACGGCACCTGCTTCAACCCCGAAGAGTACGCCCGGATCCTGCGCTAGCCGCACGCGCGATGCGCCGCCCGCCCCCAGGGGCCTCGAGCGGCGGCGCATCCTCCCTTCGGCCCGCCGGCGGCGCGACGTCCCGGCCGGCCACGCAATCCAGAAAGGTCAGCACGTGGCGCAGGCAGGCATCCTTACGAAGCTGCGTTATCGCTTCATCCCCGATCACGTCATCGGCGAGATTCTGTCCAAGAAGTGGATCGACAACGCGATTCCCTTCCTGGTGCTGCTGATCGTCATCGCGGTCTTCGGCCTGCTCCTGCCCAACTTCTTCTCGGCCGGGAACATGTCGAACACGTCGCGCCAGCTCGGCGAGTTCGCGCTGATCTGCATCGCGATGATGGCGGTCATCGTCGTCGGCGGCATCGACCTTTCGGTGGGATCGAACTTCGCGCTCGGCAACTTCACGGCGCTGGCGCTGCTCAACCTCGCCGGCTGGCCGGTGTGGGCCGCCATTCCCGCCACCGTCCTCGTCTGCGGCTCGGTCGGTCTCGTCAACGGCATCCTCATCGGCTACCTCCGGCTGCGCGCCTTCCTGACCACGCGGGTCACGCTCAGCATCGTGCGCGCCATCGTCGACATGCTGCTGCTGCGCTACGCGCAGGCCATGTCGCTGTCCTTCTTCGACGATCCGGTCTGGGACTTCATCGGCATGGGCAACGTGCTCGGCATGCCGTTCTCCTTCGCGCTGCTCATCGTCGTGGCGCTGGTCGGTCACATCCTCATCACCCGGTCCAGCTTCGGCTGGCGCGCCATGGCCATCGGCGGCTCGCGCCGCTCGGCCCACAACATCGGCCTGCCGGTGCGCGGCATCGTCTGCTCGGCCTACACCATCTCGGGCATGCTGTGTGGCCTCGCCGGCGTGCTCTACGCGGCAAGGCTGTCCGGCGCCGGCTCCGACACCGGCATGGGCATGGAGATCATGGCGCTGACGGCGGCGGTGCTGGGCGGCAACTCGCTCGGCGGCGGCCGCGGCTCGATCGTCAAGGCGCTGATCGGCGCCGTCATCGTGCTGGTCATGACCAACGGCGTGCTGCGCCTCGGCCTGAACTCCGGCTCCGGCCCGATGGTGCTCGGCCTGACCCTGCTCTTCGCCGTCTTCGTCGACGTGCGCTGGCTGAAGAACCGCGACAAGCTGCTGAACAAGGTCTACGTCTCGCCGACCCTGGTCGAGATGCCGAAGCCGCGCAGCACGTCGGAGGGCGCGTTCACGCTCAACGACCGCCTCTCCGAGGTCGAGATCATCGGCCTGGGCGACGTCGAGAGCCCGGAAGACGTCATCCTCGACGAGAACGACGTGCTCTACTGCGGCACGCGCCACGGCGACATCGTCCGCTTCTTCCCGCCCGACTACAAGCGCCACGAGGTCTTCGCCCACATCGGCGGCTC
This sequence comes from Pseudomonadota bacterium, assembly GCA_023419995.1. Classification (GTDB taxonomy): domain Bacteria; phylum Pseudomonadota; class Alphaproteobacteria; order Rhizobiales; family Rhizobiaceae; genus Aerobium. The sequence continues at coordinate 6,718 of JAEZXF010000021.1, forward strand.
GCCGCTGGGCATGACCTTCGACCGCGACCGCAACCTCGTCGTCTGCATCGGCGGCATGGGC
>JAEZXF010000078.1 GCA_023419995.1 Pseudomonadota bacterium
GAAGGAGGCGTCGGGGTGGCTGACGAAGCTGCCCTCGCGCGACAGCAGCGCCACGAAGCCGGTGCCGAGCGGCTTCATGCCCGACAGCGCGCGGGTGATGGCGTCGAGGCCGATATCCGCGCCCGCCACGCCGACGGCCTTGCCGTCGACCATGATCGGCGCGGTCAGCGAGGTCATCAGCGTCGAGGTGCCGTTCACGTCGTAGGCGAACGGCTCCATGATGACCGGTTTGCCGCTGGTGAGCGCCGACTGGTAGTAGTCACCCTCGCCGGGCTGTTCGTAGCCGGCGAGCGGCTCGAAGTTGATCGTGCCGTCAGCGTTGGTGGTCGCATAGGGGATGTAGCGGCCGGTGGCGTCGTGGCGCGGCGCGTTGGCGAACAGCGCGTCGTTGCCGTCGAAGGCGTTCGGCTCGAAGCCGGCCCATACGCCGAGGATGCCGGGCGCGTTGGTCTGGACCTGCGTCAGCACCGCGTCGGCCAGCGCGCGGTCGCCGTAGCGCTCGGCGCTCATCGCCTGCAGCGTGTCGCGCAGGTTGTAGACGACCTGCAGGCGCGTGGCGATGCCGCCCTGGATCGATGCGGCGCTGTTCTGGGCCGCCGCGCGTATCTCGGCGCTGCCGGCGGCCTTCATCTGCTGGTAGGACATCACGAACAGGCTCGAGGCCGTTGCGACCGTCGCGACCACGCCGACGGCGACGATCGAAAATATGTTCCTGGATGTAGCAGTCTTGAACAGCATGGGGGAAATGCCTCTCGTGTGATGCTCCGACCCCTCCGCTGCACCACGGCGGAAAGGCATGCGACTTCGATGTCCGTGCTGGAAGGATGCGCCCCGTCGAAGACCGCATCCCCCGAATAGCGCTCCTTCGATGGGCGCAACTGTGGCCGATACCCCTTAAATAACTCTGAACTAAATTACCGCCGGCGCCCGGCTGCATGCACTTGTGCGTCGAATCCGGGCGGCCGCCGCCGCGAAACGGATGGTAAGGGATGCCGGTCGGCCGTGCGCGCGGGCGCGGGGCGATTGCGCCGCGTTGCCGAACACACGATACTCCGGCGCATGTGGAGCACATTCGCCGGCTACTGGCCCCATATCCTTGCCGCCATCTCCGTCGCCATGGCGGCCGCGGCGATCGTCCACGTGGTGATGAGCAAGGAGGAGGTGCGCTCCGCCATCGGCTGGGTCGGCGTCATCCTGCTGTCGCCCGTCGTCGGGGCGCTGATCTACGCCATCGCCGGCATCAACCGCATCCGGCGGGCATCGATGATCTCGGAGCGGCGGCGCTCGACCGGCCGGGGCGCGCACCATCCGCCGCACCCCGACGTGTCGCGCGTCCTCGTCGCCGACCAGTTCGGCGAGCGGTTCGCGGCGATGAAGACCCTGGGCGACCGCGTCGCCAAGCACGCGATGACGGTCGGCAACACGATCGAGACGCTCGACGGCGGCGACGAGGCCTATGCCGCGATGATCGCCGCCATCGACGGCGCCGGGCGCAGCATCATCCTTGAGACCTACATCTTCGACCGGGACGCCATCGGCCTCCGGATCGCCGAGGCGCTGGCGCGGGCGCGCCGCCGCGGCGTCGAGGTGCGGGTGCTGATCGACGCGGTCGGCGTGCGCTACAGCGTGCCCAGCATCGTCGGGACCCTGCAGGGCGGCGGCATCCGGGTCGAGCTGTTCAACGGCAGTCTCATCATGGGGCTGCGGCTGCCCTACGCCAACCTCAGGACCCACCGGAAGATCCTGGTGATCGACGGCGGCGTCGCCTTCATCGGCGGCATGAACATCCGCAAGGGGTTCACCAGCGAGTTCGCCCGCGGCTTGCGGGCCCGCGACACGCATTTCCGCGTCGTCGGGCCGGTGGTCGCGGACCTGTTCTCTGTCGCCGCCGAGGACTGGCAGTTCGCGGCCGGGGAAGTGCTCGAGGGCGAGGCCTGGCGGCTCGAGCAGCCGGCAAGCGCGCAGTTCGGCGCGCCCGTGTTCATCCGCGCCGTGTCCTCGGGGCCGGACGCGGCGCTCGAGACCAACCACCGCATGCTGATGGGCGCGTTCTCGGTGGCGCAGCACACCATCCGCATCATGTCGCCCTACTTCCTGCCCGACCGCGAGCTGGTGGCGGCGCTGGCGACGGCGGGCCGGCGGGGCGTCGAGATCGACATCGTCGTGCCGGCCGACAACAACCTCGTCCTCGTCGAGCGGGCGATGATCGCGCAGTTCGAGCAGGTGCTGAAGAACTATTGCCGCGTCTGGCGGGCGAGCGGGCCCTTCGACCATTCGAAGCTGCTCGCGGTCGACGGGGTGTGGGGGTTCGTCGGCTCGTCCAACCTCGACCCGCGCTCGCTCAGGCTCAATTTCGAGATCGACCTCGAGGTGCTCGACGCCGGCTTCGCCAGCCTGATCGACCGCAGGATCGAGACCGCGATCGCGACGGCCCAGCCGATCACGATCGACATGCTGCGCGCCCGGCCGTTCCTGGTGCGCCTGTCCGACCGGATCCTGTGGCTCGGCTCGCCCTATCTGTGAGGCGGCGCCTCAGCCCGCGGGGGCGGGCTCGGCATCGCCGCCTTTCAGGCGCTCCAGCCCCTCGGCGATCTCGTCCATCCGCCGGTTGAGCGCGGCGACGTCGCGCGAGGCCCGGCGCAGCTCGCGCAGGAGCTTGGCCCGGTCGTCGCTCGCCGCGTCGGCTGTCGGCCGGTCCTGCGGGCCGTCGCCGGCGCCGCCGATCAGCCATGACAGGCTGCCGCCGAGAATGCCGGCCATGGTGGCCAGCCGGTTGGCGCGCGGGGCGTCGCGGTCGCGTTCCCACGCGATCCAGCTTTCCGCCAGGACGCCGAGCCGGCGGGCGGCTTCCTCCTCGCTCAGTCTTGCGCTCTCGCGGGCGAACGAGATGCGTCCGCCCAGCGTGTCTTCGGCCGCCCGGTGGCGGCGTTTCGCGGTGGGCATGGCGTGCCCCTCCTCGGATAGCTTCCTGCATGGAGCGGGGCAGGGCGCATCCGCCCCGCCCCGGTTGGAACCGGCCGGCCTACTGGGCGGCGGCGCGGGCGGTCTCGAGCCAGCCGTCGACCAGATCGCCGTTGGCGGCGATCCATTCGGCGGCGTGGCGCTCGACGTCGGCGGCGCTGCCCTCGCCGTCGTTCATCTTCGCGTTCTGGGCGAAGATGTCCTCGATCGGCAGCGACGCGGCCTCGAACAGGGCCTTGACCGCCGGGTTGGCGGTGAGGAACTGCGAGTTGACCACCGGCCGGATGTCGTTGGCCGGGAAGCCGAGCTTGCACGGGTCGTTGACGCAGCCGACGACGCCGGGCAGCGTCGCCGCGTCCTCGAGCGACTTCTGCGCCTCGGGCAGGTTCACCTCCGGCACCTCGATCCACAGCACGTCCTCGCCGGGCTTCAACGCGTCGACGGTCCAGTTCGGCGTCCAGGTGTAGAACAGGATCGGCGTGCCCTCGCCATAGGCGGCGACCGCGTCGGCCATCGAGGCCGAGTAGCTGGCCTTGATCGGGTTGACGTGGTCGCGCAGGCCGTAGGCGTCGAGATGGTGCTCGATGGTGATCTCGCAGCCCCAGCCGGGCGGGCAGGCGACCAGGTCGGCCTTGCCGTCGCCGTCGCGGTCGAAGGCGGCCTTGACGTCGTCGCGCTTGAAGTCGTCGAGCGTCTTGATGCCGAACTTCTCCACCGAGGCCTTGTCGACGAGGTAGCCCTCGAGGGCGCCGCCCTGCGCGACGTAGCCGACGAGCTCCGCGCCCTGCGAGTAGGTGCTCTCATAGGAGTTGTGCAGCGGGAACCAGCCGTTGACCCACAGGTCGAGGTCGCCCTGGGCGACGGCCTGGTAGAAGGGCGGGTTGTCGAGCGTGGTCGGTCCCTCGACCGCGTAGCCGAGCTTCTCCAGCAGTTGCTTGTAGACGGCGGCCTCGAACCAGCCCGTGTCCCAGGTGGCCTGGGCCATCCTGATCGTGGTGCCGGCGCCCGGTCCCTCCTGCGCGTGGAGCGCGGCGGGCGCTGCAAGCATGGTGCCGGCCGCGAGCGCGGCGGCGAAAAGGCGGGAAAGCGATGGATTGGTCATGGTCAGTCTCCTTGTCTTCTTCTTGCGTTCCCCGCGGCGCGGGGAACATGGGAACCGCGCAAGACGCGGCCGGGGCGGGCTCAGCCTGCCCGTTGGGTTTCCGCCGGGGCGTCGGGGCGCCGTAGCGAGAACAGGGACCGCATCGTCTGCATCAGCGAGGGCGTGCCGGGCGCGCGCTTCTCGCCGAGCGACTGGCTGATGCGGTCGAGGATGATGGCGATGAGCACGATGCCGACGCCGCCGGCGGTGGCGTTGCCGACGTCGAGCCGGCCGAGGCCGGTGAACACGGTGAGGCCGAGCCCGCCCGCGCCGATCAGCGCGGCGATGACGACCATCGACAGCGCCAGCATCAGCGTCTGGTTCAGGCCCGCCATCACCGTGCGCAGGGCGAGCGGGAACTGGACCTCGACCAGCATCTGCC
>JAEZXF010000118.1 GCA_023419995.1 Pseudomonadota bacterium
GGGACGGCGCCGAGCTGACCCCGATCGAATCCGCCCCCGCCTCGCTCGAGGGCTGGCTGGAGCCGATGGACTGGGACGTCATCGACCCGAACGGGCTTCAGCCGCCCGAGGCGCGGCTGCCCGATGGCGGCATCGCCGCCACCTATTCCACGATCCTCGCCCAGCGCACCGACAAGCTGCCCGAGGGCAGGAAGATGGCGTCGTGGGCCGACTTCTGGAACGTCGAGGCGTTTCCCGGACCGCGCGCGCTTCAGGACTCGGTGATGGAGAACCTCGAATTCGCGCTGCTCGCCGACGGCGTCGAGGCCAAGGACCTCTACACCGTCCTCGCCACCGAGGAAGGCGTCGACCGCGCCTTCGCCAAGCTCGACGAGATCAAGCCGCACGTCGTGGCCTGGTGGTCGGCGGGCGCGCAGCCGGTGCAGATGCTGTCCGACAACGAGGTCGCCTTCACCACCGCGTGGAACGGCCGCATCACCCAGCTCAAGCAGGAGGGCGTGCCGGTCGAGACCGTGTGGAACGGCGGGGCGATCAAGCCGTCCTATGTCGGCATCCTCAAGGGCACCAAGCACAAGAAGGAGGCCGAGCAGTACGTCGCCTTCATGATCGGCGACCCGGTGCGCGGCGCCGAGTTCGCCAAGCTCGTCGCCTATCCCAGCATGGTGAAGGGCCTTTACGACCACATCGATCCGGAGGCGGGCCGCGAGATGCCGACCCACCCCGACAACCTTGCCGGCCAGTTTGTCGTCGACGCCGTGTTCTGGGCCAAGAACATGGATGCTCTCCAGGAGCGCTGGCAGGAGTGGCTGCTCGACTGAGCCGGCCAGATGCGGCGGCGTCCTCGCCCTCTCCGGGACGCCGCCGCACATATCCCTTGAACGCAGGCCCCCGCGATGCGCTTCGGTCACCGCCTCACCCTTCTGCCCGCCATGGCGCTGGTGCTCGTGATGTTCGCCGTCCCGGTGGCGTTCGTCTTTTCCGAGGCATTGTTCACGCCCGGGCCGTCGCTCGCCCATTTCGAGCGCTTCTTCTCGCGCCCGGCCTATCTGTCGGTCTACCGCAACACGCTGGTGGTCTCCGCCGTCACCGCCTCGATCTGCCTCGCGATCGGCTATCCGATGGCGCTGTTCATCGTCGGCCAGCCGGCGCGGCGGCGGCCGCCGCTGCTGTTCCTGGTGCTGGTGCCGCTGTGGATGAGCATCCTCGTGCGCACCTATGCATGGATGGTGGTGCTGGGGCGCGAAGGCATCGTCAACGGCGCGCTGCAGTGGCTGGGCTTCACGGACCAGCCGCTGACGCTGATGTTCACCACCGGCGCGGTCTATGTCGCCATGGTGCAGATCCTGCTGCCGATCATGGTCGTCACCTGCTACTCGGCCATGACCGAGATCGACCCCGGCCTGGTGCGCGCGGCGCGCGTGTGCGGCGCCACCCCCTTCGCCGCCTTCCGCAAGGTGTTCCTGCCGCTGAGCCTCGAGGGCGCGCTGACCGGCTGGTCGGTCATCTTCATCCTGTCGATGGGCTTCTTCATCGTGCCGGCGCTGGTCGGCGGCCGCCGCGACGTGCTGCTCGGCAACATGATCGTCAACCAGGTCGGGCAGGCCAACTGGGGCTTCGCCGGCGCGCTGGCCATCGTCCTCCTCGTCTCGACCATCGTCCTGCTCGGGCTGGTACGGCTCGTCATCGGCCGCTTCCTCTATTCCCCGCGGGAGGCGTGAGCCATGAAGACGCGCTTCCTCGCCGCCTTCTTGTTCGCGCTCGGCGTGCTGTTCCTGTTCTTCCCGATCCTGATCGTCGCGCCGATGTCGTTCAGCGGCGACCGCTTCCTCGGCTTCCCGCCGAAGAGCTGGGGCCTCGTCTGGTACCAGGCCTACTTCTCCGATCCGGTGTGGCTCGCCGCCACCTGGCGCTCGCTGCGCATCGCGGCGCTCGCCGGGCTGATCGCCACGCTCGCCGGCACGGCGGGCGTCGTCGGCCTCGCCCGGCTCGGCAAGCGCTGGCGCGCCGGCGTCACCGGGCTGCTGCTGGCGCCGGCCATCGTGCCCAACGTCATCGTCGCGCTCGGCGTGTTCATGCTGGCCCTGCGCTTCGGCTCGACCGACAGCGAGGCGACGCTGGTCTTCGCCCATGCCGCGATCGGCCTGCCTTTCGTGGTGATGATCGTCGGCGCGGCCTATCGCCAGACCGACCCGATGCTGGAGAAGGCGGCGCGCGTGTTCGGCGCGGGGCCGCTGCGCGCCTTCTGGACGGCGACGGTGCCGCCGCTGGCGCCCGCCATCCTCGCCGCCTTCATCTTCGCCTTCTTCGTCTCGTTCGACGAGCTGGTGATCGCGCTGTTCCTGATGGGCGGCTCCGAGACGCTGCCGGTGCGGATCTGGAACGACCTGCGCTTCGAGATCAACCCGACGATCGCGGCGATCTCCACCTTCTTCGTCGTCGTCACCGCGCTGGCCATGGGGCTGGCGGAATTCCTGCGCATCCGCGCCACCAGAAGACAGGGAAACAGTTGATGTTCAGATATGAGAAATCCGACGGGATCGCGGTCATCACGCTCGACAACCCGCCGGTCAACGTGCTGACGCCCGAGCAGCACGAAGAGCTCTACCACATCCTGAAGGACTTCTACTCCGACCCCGAGGTGCGCTGCGGCATCTGGACCGGCGCAGGCGAGCGGGCCTTCTGCGCCGGCGACGACATCAAGAGCGAGCGCGGCGAGCGGTCGACGGCCGAGATCGTCGACCGGCACCTGACGCCGCGACGCGACGGCGACCCAGCCGAGTATCCCGGCTGGGAGGGCGAGATCCTGGCGCTGAAGCGCACCAAGCCGATCATCGCCGCGGTCAACGGCCCGTGCATGGGCCAGGGCATGATCTACCTGCTGCTGCTCACCGACCTGCGCATCGCCGTGCCGGCGGCGCGCTTCGGGATGCCCGAGATCGCCTACGGGATGCCCGGCGCCGGCGGCGTCACCCGGCTCGGCCGCCAGATCCCGCAGACGGCGGCGCTGTGGCTGGCGCTGACCGGCGAGTCGATCGACGCCGAGGAGGCGAAGCGCTGCTTCCTCGTCAACGAGGTCGTCGAGCCGGCTGAGCTGATGGCACGGGCGAGGAAGATCGCCGGCCGCATCGCCTCGCTGCCGCCGCGCGCCGTGCGCGTCGAGATGGAGACGTTCTATCGCGCGCTCGACCTCGACCGCGACACCGCCATGGCGTTCGCCGGCCACATGTACCAGCTCGTGCGCGCCACCTTCGACAAGACCCCGCCGCTCGCCGCCGGCAAGGAGAAGTGACCATGACCACCAGGACCATCGATCCCGGCATCGCCGAGATGCAGGCGGCGGCCGACAGGATCGCCGCCATGGATTTCCCCACCTCGATCGGCGCCTTCGTCGCCGAGCGCGCGGCGGCGATGGGCGACGCGCCCGCCGCCGTCTGGTTCGAGGACGGCATCACGCTGTCCTACGCCGACCTCCACCGCCGCTCCGACGCGCTGGCCGCCGCGCTCCTCGCCCGCGGCATCCGCAAGGGCGCGCATGTCGCGCTGATGATGCCCAACGTGCCGGAGTTCGTGCTGTCGTGGTTCGCGCTGGCCAAGCTCGGCGCGGTGCTGGTGCCGACCAACACGGCCTATACCAGCGCCGAGCTCGACTACCTGCTCAACCAGTCCGACGCGCAGGCGCTCATCACCGACGCCTCGCTGCTGCCGGCGCTCGAAGGCATGTCGAAGCGCCCGGCCGTGCTCGACGACGCGCGCGTCTTCGTGCGCGGCGGCGGCGATCCCTACGTCTCGCTCGACGCCATGCTGGCCGAGGAGCGCGAGTGGAAGGCGCCGTGGCCGGTCGTCTCGACCGACCTGATGAGCCTGCAGTACACCTCCGGCACCACCGGCTTCCCCAAGGGCTGCATGCTGACGCACGACTACTGGCTGCTGCTCGCCCTGTCGGCGGCGTCCGGCATGGGGGCCGACGAGGTCAAGACCTCGCTGCTGTGGGCGCCGTTCTTCTACATGGACCCGCAGTGGCAGCTCTTGATGACCATGCAGCTCGGCGGAACCGCCTATGTGGCGAAGCGGATGAGCCTGACGCGGTTCTTCGACTGGACCCGCGATCTCGCCATCAACTACACCTACTTCCCGGAGGCGGCGTTGAAGACGCTGCCGCCGAGCGAGGCCGATCGCAGGATGTCGCTGCGCTACATCAACGCCTTCGGCTGGTCGCCGGCCTCGGTGAAGGAGGCGGAGGAGCGCTTCGGCGTCATCGCGCGCGATTCCTTCGGCATGACCGAGATCGGCGCCGGCATGCTGGTGCCGGTCGCCGCCACCCACAAGATCGACAAGCGCACCTGCGGCGTCGCCGCGCCGTTCCGCGAGACGCGGGTGATCGGCGACGACGGCAGGGAATGCGCCGTCGGCGAGGCCGGCGAGCTGCAGGTCCGCGGACGCTCGATCCTTCTCGGCTACTACAAGCGGCCCGACGCCAATGCCGAGAGCTTCGACGGCGACTGGTTCCGCACCGGCGACCTCTTCATCCGCGACGAGGACGGCTATCTCTCCATCGTCGGCCGCATCAAGGACATGGTGCGTCGCTCGAGCGAGAACATCTCGGCCCGCGAGGTCGAGGCCGTGCTGGAGGAGCTGCCGGAGGTCGAGGAGGCGGCCGTGGTGCCGGTGCCCGACCCGCTGCGCAAGGAGGAGGTGAAGGCCTATCTCAAGCTCAAGCCCGGCGTCGTCCGCGAGAGCTTCTCGCTCGATGCGCTGTTCGCGCACTGCCGGGAACGCCTCGCCGCCTTCAAGGTGCCGCGCTACGTCGCCTTCATCGACGACTACCCGCGCACGCCCTCGCACAAGATCGCCAAGCCGAAGCTGATCGCAGCGGCCGGCGACCTGCGCAAGGACAGCTTCGACCGCGTCGACGACGTCTGGCGTTAGAAGCTATGAGTCGGGAGGCGCTTGCGTCCCCGGCTCAGCCCTGCATGCGGCGCTGGAGCACGGCCAGCGTCAGCGCCGCGACGAGGATGATGCCCGACAGCGCGTCCTTGGTGTTGAAGTCGAGGCCCATCAGGTTCAGCCCGTTCTGGACCATGCCGAGGAACAGCACGCCGACCAGCGTGCCCGGCACGTTGGGTCGGCCGCGCGGGTGCAGCGCCGCACCGATGAACACGGCGGCGATGGCGTCCATCAGGTAGGAGAAGCCCGACAGCGGCGTGAACATGCGGATCGACGAGGCCGAGATCAACCCGGCCACGGCGCAGGTCGCCGAGGCGGCGACGAAGCAAAAGACGAGGATCCAGTTGACGCGGATGCCGGCGACGGTGGCGGCCGAGCGCTGCATGCCGATGGCGTGGATGCGCCGGCCGAGCGTCGAGCGCTCGAGGAGGACGTAGTAGACGACGAGCAGCGCCACCGCGATCAGCACCATGGTCGGGATGCCGAACTCGCGGCCCATGGAAAGCGCGCGGAACCCCTCCGGCATCTGGCGGTAGGAGATCGGCCCGCCGCCATTGGTGAAGATGCGCTGCACCGAGGAGCCTATGAAGAAGGTGCACAGCGTCGCCATGAACGGGCTGACGCGCAGCGCCACCACCAGGAGCGCGTTGAAGATGCCGACGATCGAGCCGCCGATGATGCCCGCGAGGCAGGCGGCCGGCCAGCCGGCGCCGAAATCCTTCATCGCCACCACGGCGAAGGCCGCGCCGAAATCGAGCGCGATGCCAATCGACAGGTCGATGCCGCCCGTCGCCACGATCAGCGTCATGCCGAGCGCCAGGATCAGCAGCACCGACGAGTTCTGCACGATGTTGAGCAGGTTCTGGCCCTGCACGAACACCGGGTTCCACGTCGCGAAGAAGGCGAAGAACAGCGCGAAGACGACGAGGAAGCCGAAGCGCAGCACGACCTCGCGCAGCGGGAAGCCCTTTGCGGCGGCGGAGGTCATCGGCGCATCCTCTGCTGGATGGTGGACATGGTGACGACGACGACGATGAGCGTGCCCTTGATGAGGCCGGTCCAGAACACGTCGACGCCCATGGTCTTGAAGCCGACCGAGACGGCGGTGACGAACAGCGCGCCGATCACCGCGCCCCACAGCGTGACCACGCGGCGCGGCGAGAAGGCGGCGCCGAGGAACGTCGCCAGCACCATCTCGAGCAGCAGGTTGTCCTCGACGCCGGGCGACGAGCCCGAGCCCCGCGCCAGGACGAAGAACGAGCAGGCGAAGCCGGTCAGCGCCGCCAGCAGGAAGGACTGCGCCACCAGCCGGTCGACCTTGAGGCCCGACACCTCTGCCGCGTCGCGGCTGCCGCCCACGGCCTGCAGGTTGAGCCCCCACCGGGTGCGGTGGACGAGGTGGAAGGCGAGCAGCGCGATCGCGGCGACGACGAGGATGCCGGTGGGGATGCCGAAGGTGCGCCCCGTGGCCAGCTCGAGGATCCACGGGTGGCTGACGTTGATGCGCCGGCTCTGGGTGACGACGTTGTTGACGCCGACGACCGCGACCAGCATCGTCAGCGTGGCGAGAAGCGGCGTCATGCGCACGCGGGTGACGAGGACGGCGTTGATCGCGCCGACGACGAGCGCTGCCGCCAGCGCAGCGAGCGCCGCGACGGGCAGCGGATGGCCGGCGACCAGCATCTGCGCGACGATGCCGCCCGACAGCACGGCCGTGGCCGGGATCGACAGGTCGATGCCACCCGAGACGACGTCGTCGCCGCCGGCGATCACCACGGCCGACAGCCCGATGCACAGGAGCACGACCGGCAGCGACTGCACCAGCACCAGCTCGAGATTGGTGCGGGTCAGGAAGTTGGGCGCGTGCAGGCTGATATAGGCGAGCACGCCGACGAAGACGATGATCGGCAGCAGGCCGATCACGTCGGACAGGGCGTTGCGACGCGCCGGCTCAACCCGCATCGTCGGCCTCCCCGATCCGCACCGCGCCGGTGGTGACGGCGACCAGTCGGTCGACGCTCAGCCCCTCGGTGGAGATTTCGGCCAGGATGCGGCCGCGCATCATCACCAGGATGCGGTCGCAAACCCCGACCAGCTCGGCCGGGTCGCCGGAGGAGACGAGGACCGGCGCCCCGTCGCGGGCGAGCCCGTGCATCAGCGCGTAGATCTCGGACCTGGCGCCGACGTCGACGCCGACGGTCGGCTCGTCGAACAGGTAGGCGCGCGCCTTCTTGGCCAGCCAGCGCCCCAGCACCACCTTCTGCTGGTTGCCGCCGCTGAGATACCGCGTCACCGCGCCGGCATGGGGCGGGCGGATGTCGAGGTTGCCGATCTGGACCTCGGCGCTGGCGCGCTGGCGGCCGCCGCTGACGAGGCCGGCGACCGAGGTGTCGCCGAGCGTGGCCAGGGTAACGTTCTCGGCCACCGTCATCGGCAGCACGAGGCCGTCGTTGCGCCGGTCGCGCGGGACGAGGACGATGCCCGCCCGGACGGCGTCGGCGGCCGAGCGGATGCGAAGTGCGGTGCCGTCGAGGCGCACCGTGCCGGCGCGGGCGCGGCGCAGGCCGTAGAGCGTGTCGATCAGCTCCTCGCGGCCCGAGCCGATCAGCCCGGCGATGCCGAGGATCTCGCCGCGGCGGACGGCGAAGGAGACATCGGAGAAGCTCGCGCCGTCGGAAAGGCCCGCAATCTCGAGGCCGGGCTCGCCCGCCGTGCGCCCGGCGCGGTCGGGATAGAGGTGGGACAGCTCGCGCCCGACCATGGCGGCGACCAGCTCCGGGCCGCTGCCCTCGTGGATGGTGTCGAACACGGCGACGTCGCGGCCGAGCCGGAACACCGTCGCCCGATCGCAGATCTCGTTGATTTCGTTCAGGTAGTGCGAGACGTAGAGGATGGCGATGCCCTCGGCCTTCAGCGCCTCGATGGCGCGCAGCACGGTCGCCGTCTCCTCACTGGCCAGCGGCGCTGTCGGCTCGTCGAAGACGACGATGCGCGCCTTGCCGTCGATCAGCGCCCGGGCGATCTGCACCAGCTTGCGCTCGGCCGTGCCGAGGTCGCGGATCAGCCTGTCGCCGGGGATGTCGACCTTCAGCCGCTCGCGCAGGAAGGCCTCCGCCCGGCGCTGCATGCCCTTGCGGTCGAGGCCGAAGGCGCCGCCGACCTCCTGTCCCATGAACACGGACTCGGCGACGGTGAAATGCGGGACGAGGTGCAGCTCCTGGTGGATGAAGCGCACGCCGGCCTCGTGCACCGCCTGCGGCGTGACCGCGTCGAGCGCGCGGCCCGCCACCGACACCGTGCCGGAATCGGGCTGGTAGACGCCGGCCAGCACCTTGATGACGGTGGACTTGCCGGCGCCGTTCTCGCCGACCAGGCCGTGGACCTCGCCGGCGCGCACCTCGAGGCTGGCGCCGTCGAGGGCGCGGACGCCGGGAAAGGTCTTGACGATGTCGCGCAGGCTGAAGGCGGTCAGGGCCATGAAGCGCTTGTCCTTCTCCGTCCGATCATACCGCATCCGGGCCGCATCCGCGACGCGGCGCCCTGCCGATGCGCAGGCGCACCCGCGGAGCCTCGCGCGCCGCGGGTGCGTCCGGACCTGTCGGTGCGGTCTTAGTCGAGCGAGCCGTAGCCAAGATCCTTGTAGGTCTTCTTGGCTTCTTCCTGGCCGGCGACCGGCACGACGTCGACATAGGTCTGCGGCAGCAGCGTCTCGCCGGCGAAATGGCGGGCGACGTTGGTGGCCGAGGTCTTGCCGATCTTGTACGGCTGCTGGGCGACGTTGGCGACGAAGGGCGAGCCGTCCTCGGCCATGATCTCCAGCGTGTCGGGGCCCGCGTCGAGCGCCGTCACCTTGACCTCGGTGCGGCCGGCCTCTTCCAGCGCCTGCACCACGCCGATGGCCGGCTGGTCCCAGCAGGCGACGTGGATCGCGTCGAGCGAGCCCTGCGGGTGCTGGCTCAGCAGGTCGAGCGTCTTGCGGCGCGCGTCTTCCGGCGCGTTGGCGAACTCCTCGGCCAGCTCCGGCTGGACGACCTCGATCTCCGGGTAGTCCTGGAGCACGAACTTCCACAGGCCGGCGCGGATGCCGCAGATGCGCAGCGCGCCCTCGAAGGCGTTGAACACCGCGACCTTGCCCTTGCCGCCGATGGCGTCGGCCATCAGGCGACCGATGGTCGAGCCCATGTAGTAGTTGTCGGAGGTGGAGTTGTTGATCGAATTGATCGACGGATGGTCCACGGTGAAGACCGGGATGCCCTTGTCGCGCAGCGCCTTGAACTTCGGCTCGACGCCGTCGTCGCCGAGGATCGAGATCACCGCGTCGACATTGCTGTTCAACAGGATATCGTGGTTGTCGGCGTGCACCTGGTTGTCGCGGCCGCCGTCGACCGGCACCACGGTGCCGCCGAGCGCCTCGACCGTCTCCTTGGCGCCGTTGAACGCCTCGCGGTCCCAGAAGTGCTGGGTGCCGACGACGGCGACGCCGATCCGCTTGCCGGCGAGCGACAGGTTGTCCTCGGCGCTGGCGGAGAAGGCGATAAGCGAGCCGGCGCATGCCAGCGCGAGCGTGAGTTTCTTTGTAAGCGTCATGTCAGGCCTCCCTGTTGCCCGTTGCATCCGCGATCGGCCTGGAGCAACAGGCGTACCGCGAGAATGATTATCGTGCGCCAACCAGCGTCGGGCGAGGTTGACGACTATCGTTCTGCAAGCCATTTCAGGCATGGAATTCTTTACATTTGTCAAAAAACAAGTCAATTGTGTTTTGCATTCAGGAGGCGGACGTGACGGATCTCTGGCTCGGTGTCGACGTTGGAACGACGGCCATCAAGGCCGCCGCCTACGATTCGCACGGCCGCATCGCGGCGGTCGCCGAGCGCTCCAACGAGGTGCTGCGCCCGGCCCCCGGCCATGCCGAGCAGGACATGCTGGCGGTGTGGGAGCGCGTCGCCGCCTGCCTGCGCGAGCTCGCCGGCAAGTGTGCCGGGCGGCGGTTCCTGTCGCTCGGCCTGTGCGGCCAGGGCGACGGCTTCTGGCCGATCGACGCCCGGGGCAGGCCGACGCACAACGCCATGCTGTGGAACGACACCCGCGCGGCCGCCGACGTCGACGCGCTGATCGCGAGCGGAGCGGCCGACGCCGTCGGCCATGGCTGCCACACCTCGCTGTGGGCGGGCACGGCCGCGCCGCTGTGGCGCTGGCTGCGCG
>JAEZXF010000171.1 GCA_023419995.1 Pseudomonadota bacterium
GGGCCTCGACGCGCTCGGCCTTCCCCTCGCTGGCCTCGCCGATCCGGCGGTCTGGGCGGCAGGGCTCGGCACCAGCTTCGGCCGCACCGTCGCCGCCATGGTGGCGGCGCTGGTCCTCGCGGGCGCGTCGCACGCCGTGCCGCCGTCGCGTTCCGGCCGCCTCCTGTCGCTGGCGGGTCTGGCGCTGGGGGCTGCCGGTCTCGCCCTGTCCGGCCATGCCAGCGCGGCCGCGCCGCAATGGCTGATGCGGCCGGCGGTGTTCCTCCACGCCGGGGCGATGGTGCTGTGGGTCGGCGCGCTGGCGCCGCTCTGCCTGGCGCTGCGCGCCGGCGCCACCGACGCCGCTGCCGGCCTCGCCCGCTTCTCCCGCCTCATTCCCGCGGCGGTCACGGTCCTCGTCCTGTCGGGCCTCGTGCTGGCGGCCGTGCAGGTCGAGGAGCCGGCCGCGCTCGCCGGCACGGCCTATGGCCGGCTGCTCCTCGCCAAGCTGGCGTTGCTGGTTCCCCTGTTCGCGCTTGCCGCCCTCAATCGCTGGCGGTTGACCGGACCGGCCCTGCGCGCCGAGGCGCCGGCCCGCCGCCGGCTCGCGCGCTCCATCGCCCTGGAGACCGCGATCGTGCTGGTCGTGCTCGGCATCGTCGCCGGCTGGCGCTTCACCCCGCCGCCGCGCGCGCTCGCCCTCGCCGCACGGCAGCCGGCGGTCGTCCACATCCACACCGGCAAGGCCATGGCCGACGTGACGGTGACGCCCGGCCGGACCGGCCCCGTCGCCGTCTCGGCCTTCATCATGGACGGCGAGTTCGGCCCGCTCGCCGCGCGCGAGGTGACGTTCGTGTTCTCGAACCCGGCCGCCGGCATCGAGCCGTTCCGCCGCAAGGCGCGGCAGGGCGACAACGGCATCTGGCGCGCCGACGGCATCGTCCTGCCGCTCGCCGGGACATGGGCCCTGCGCCTCGATATCCTCATCACCGACTTCGACATCGCCCGCATCCAGGGAGAGGTCGCGATACGGCCGTGAAGGCCGCGCCGGGCGTTTTCAGAATTGGCTCTAGGCGGCGATGTCGGCGTCCGGGCGCGGCGTCGCGGTCGCGGCTCCGCCGGGGCGGGCGAGGCCGGCGGCCTCGCGCAGCAGCGTCTGGCCGAGCGCCGAAAAGCCCTCGGCCGCTTCCATGTTGCGCCGCGAGGCGACCCCCACGCCCTCCATCGTGTGCCGCGCGATCGACAGTGCCTCGGCAGGATCCCTCGTGGCCAGCGCGTCGATGATGCGCAGGTCGGTCTCGATGCGCATCAGGAGCCGCTCCGCCCGCGTGCCCAGCCTGCCGGCCGCTTCGGCGAGCGCGGCGGCGTGCCCGTCGAGGCGCCCGCGCATCCCCGCGGCCTCGCCCGTCATCGCGGCGAGCGCGGCGGCGGTCGCGTTGAAGTCGCGGAGGAAGGTGTCGTAGGGCGCGGGCAGGGCCGTCTCGATCCGCGCCGTGTAGTCGCCATGCGCCAGCCGGCCGATGCCGGCGCCCATCAGCTTCGCCACCGCGGCGTGGGCGCGCGCCGTGGCCTGGCGCGCGGCGAGCGCCTCGCGGCAGCGCTCGAGCGCCTGCGTCAGTTCGGCGGTCGCGCCGTCGCCCGAAGGCATGTTGGCATTGGCGAAGTCCTGCCGGTCGAGCCGGTCGAGCGCCTGCACCGCCGGCTTCAGCGCGCTGCGGATCGCCTCGCGCGCCGCGAGCCAGGTGACGGCGGCGACGGGCAGCGGCGCCAGGATCAGCAGCGGGACCGCGCGCGCCGGCCGGACGTGCCACGCCAGCAGAGCGCAGCACGAGACCAATGCCGCCGTCACCCCTGCGGCGACGGCGGTCGCGGCGGAGGCGGACAGGCGTCCGGTGCGCCCGTTTCCGGATATCGTTGCCATGCGCGCGATGTTCCCGCGATCGATGGAAACAGCCTTAGCCGTCCAAGCTTGCTCGAACTTTGCGCCCCCGCACTTTGCGAGGCCTCGCCTCAGGCGGAGGGCCCGCGCAGCTCGACGGAGCGGATGCGCGCCGCCTCGACCGCCTCGGTGACCAGAGCCTTCAGCCGGTCCCCGCCCATCAGCACCGAGAGCGCCGCCGCCGTCGTGCCGTTGGGGCTGGTCACCTGCCGGCGCAGCTCGCCCGGCTCCTCCCGGCTTTCCGCCGCGAGGGACGCTGCGCCGTAGACCGTCTGCATGGCGAGCAGCTTCGCCGTGTCGGCGGGCAGGCCCGCGGCCTCGCCGGCCGCCGTCAGGCACTCGATGAAGTGGAAGACATAGGCCGGGCCGGAGCCGGACACCGCGGTGACCGCGTCCATCAGTCCCTCGTCGGCGATCTCTGTCACCTCGCCGCTGGCGGCCAGAAGGTCGCGCACGAAGCCGGCGGCGTCCGGCGCGACGTGCCGGTTGGCGACGGTGACCATCATGCCCTTGCCGATGGCCGCCGGCGTGTTCGGCATGCAGCGGATGACGGCAGCATCCGCGCCGAGCAGCTGCTCGAAGGCGGCGATCGGCGTGCCGGCGGCGACGCTGACATAGGTGGCGCTGTCCCGGAAGCGCGCATAGGCGGGGATGACGTCGAGGATCACCTGCGGCTTGACCGCGAAGACGACGAGGCGCGGCGCCACGTCCTCGCCGATGCCGCCGGCGTCCGTCAGCCCCGTCGCGCCGAGCGCCGTGGCCCTGGCGCGCAGCGCGTCGGCCGGCTCCACCACCAGCGCCTGCTGCGGCGCGAGCCTGCCCGAGGCGATCCATCCTTCAAGCATGGCGCGGCCCATATTGCCGCATCCGACGAGCACCACTGGTCCGGTCATCGCTGGGTCTCCCTTGTGCATGTGCCGTGATGCCATCGCGGGACGCCCGCGTCCAGTGGCCGCGCGCGACTTGCGCGCGCGGCGCGGGGTTGCGCGTGCGCGCTAGGCGCGGGGATGCGATGGCGTGCCTTTGGCGCGACGGAGGGAATCATGACCCGGATTATCGACGGCAAGGTGGTCGCCGAGGAAGTTGTGGCGACGGTGAAGCGCGAGGCTGAGGCGCTCGCGGCGCAGAAGGGCATCTCCCCCGGCCTGGCCGTGATCCTCGTCGGCGAGGACCCCGCCAGCCAGGTCTACGTCTCCTCGAAGTCCAAGCGCGCCAAGGAGTGCGGCTTTCATTCCGTCCAGCACACGCTGCCGGCGGAGACGCCGCAGGCCGACCTTCTCGCGCTCGTCGGCCGGCTCAACGCCGATCCGGCGGTCCACGGCATCCTCGTCCAGCTTCCGCTGCCGGCCCACATCGACGCCGGCGCGGTCATCCAGGCGATCTCGCCCGACAAGGACGTCGACGGCTTCACCTTCGTCAATGTCGGCCGCCTCGGCACCGGCGAGCTCGACAACGCCTTCGTGCCGTGCCCGCCGGCCGGCGCGATGCTGCTGATCGAGCGGGTGCGCGGGCGCGACCTCTCCGGCCTCAACGCCGTCGTCGTCGGCCGCTCCAACATCGTCGGCAAGCCGATGGCGAGCCTGCTTCTCGCCGCCAACGCCACGGTCACCGTCGCCCATTCGCGGACGAAGGACCTGGCCGGGCTGTGCCGCACCGCCGACATCCTCGTCGCGGCGGTCGGCCGGCCGCAGATGATCCGCGGCGACTGGGTCAGGGACGGCGCCACCGTCATCGACGTCGGCATCAACCGCATTCCCGCGCCGGAGAAGGGCGAGGGCAAGACCCGGCTGGTCGGCGACGTCGCGTTCGCCGAGGCCGAGGGCAAGGCCGGCGCGATCACCCCGGTGCCCGGCGGGGTCGGGCCGATGACCATCGCCATGCTGATGGCGAACACGCGGGTGGCGGCCTGCCGCGCGGCCGGCGTCGCGCCGCCGCGCTTCTGACGCCCGCGCGGCCCGCCACGCGCCCGCTTGCGGCATTGTCGCGGCTCGACTAGCTTCCTTTGCGGAAGAGGCCAGTCACATTCAGGAGTCGCCTATGACCGCATCGTGCAGGAGCATCCTCGCGGCCGGACTGCTTGCGCTCTCGACCGGGTTCGCGGCGGCGGCGGATCGCGCCATCATCGTGCTCGACGGGTCGGGCTCCATGTGGGGCCAGATCGGCGGCAAGCCGAAGCTGGAGATCGCCCGCGAAACGCTGCGCACCGTGCTCGGCACGGTCCCGGCGGAGATGGAGCTGGGGCTGATGGCCTACGGCCATCGGCAGAAGGGCGTCTGCTCCGATATCGAGCTGGTGGTCGAGCCCGGCCCCGGCACGGCCGCCGCCATCGCCGATGCGGCTGACGGCATGCGCTTCATCGGCATGACCCCGCTTTCGGAGGCGGTGCGGCAGGCGGCCGGCGCGCTGCGCTACACCGAGGAGAAGGCGACTGTCATCCACATCCCCGACGGCATCGAGACCTGCGACGCCGACCCGTGCGCGCTGGCCAGCGAGCTCGAGCAGTCGGGCATCGACTTCACCGCCCATGTCGTCGGCTTCGGCCTGTCAGACGAGGAGGGCCGGCAGGTCGCCTGCCTGGCCGAGAACACCGGCGGCAAGTTCATCCAGGTGGGCGACGCCGACACCCTCGCCGACGCGCTGACGGAGACGGTGGCGGCGGCGCCGGAACCAGAGCCGGAACCGGCTCCCGAACCCGAGCCTGAGCCGGCTGTCGAGTTCAACTTCGCGCCGACCATGGCGCTTTCGGAGGACAGCCCCGACCTCGGCGATGACGGGCAGAGCTGGGCGTTCTTCTCGGTCAATCCCGACGGCTCGCGCGGCTCGCATCTACGCACCGAATATCACGCCTGGAAAGGCGATCTCGAGCCCGGCGACTACATCGTCGTCGCCAGTCTCGGCCGCGCGGAGACCGAGCAGCACGTCACCATCGAAGACGGCAAGGCCGCGACGCCGCACTTCATCCTCGACGCCGGCCGGATCGTCATTCGCCCGGTCGGCAGCGAGGGCGAGGACATACGCGATGACGCAGCGGTCCAGTTCGATTATCCCGGCGGCCAGACCACCGAATACGGCCTGGCGAGAGTGATCGTCCCGGCCGGCGAGCAGACGGTGAAAGTGACGATCGGCAAGGGCGCGGCGGTCGAGGCGTTCCGGCTCGCCGCCGGGCGCACCGAGGAGCGGACCATCGTCGTCGGGGTCGGCCGCGTCGTGGCGAATGCCGAGTATGTTCCGGGTATGAAGGTCGACGCCGGCGGGCTCGCCGTGCGCGTCTTCAAGGCGACCAGGCGCATAGACGGCACGCGCGAGGACGTGACCTACGGCTACGGCCCCGACAATGCCTTCGACCTGCCGTCGGGTGATTATGTGCTTCACGCCGAGATGCAGGCGGCGCACGGCGAGGCCCCGTTCTCCGTTACGGTCGGCGGCCGGACCGAGGCCAGCGTCGTGCTCAATGCCGGCGTCCTCGCCATCGCCGCGCCCGAGGCCTCGGAGATCAGGGTCTACGCCGCCGCGAAGGACATTCAGGGCGACCGCGTCAACGTCGCCTACAGCTATGACGCCGCCTATCAGACGACGCTGAACGCCGGCGACTATGTCGTGGTCGTCCGTCGCGGCGACGACCGTGCGGAAACGGAAGCGCCGGTCACCGTCAAGGCCGGCGAGCGCACCGAGATCGCCGTTCCCTGAGCAAGGTGGCCGGCCGAAAAGACGACGGGGGCGGCCACGTGCCGCCCTTTCCGCTTCAGCCGAAGGCGGACGCGCCCATGTCGGCGCGCGACGCCAGCGCGCGGAAGCCGGCGAACAGCTCCCGCCCCATGCCGAAGCCGTTGGCCGCAAGGTCCGGCGCGGCGGCCGGGCGGGCGGCGAGCGTGGCGGCGTCCACCAGAACCTCGAGCGTCCCCGCCTCGGCGTCGAGGCGGATGACGTCGCCGTCCTCGATGCGCGCGATCGGCCCGCCGTCGAGCGCTTCCGGCGTGACGTGGATCGCCGCCGGCACCTTTCCGGACGCGCCCGACATGCGCCCGTCCGTCACCAGCGCCACCTTGCGGCCGCGGTCCTGCAGCACGCCGAGCACGGTGGTCAGCCGGTGCAGCTCGGGCATGCCGTTCGCCTTCGGCCCCTGGAAGCGGACGACGGCGACGAAGTCGCGGTCGAGATCGCCGGCCTTGAAGGCGGCGTTGAGCGCGTCCTGGCTGTGGAAGACCAGCGCCGGGGCCTCGACCACCCGCTTCTCCGGCTTCACCGCCGAGGTCTTGACGATGGCGCGGCCGAGATTGCCGGTCAGCACCTTGAGGCCGCCGGTCGGCTGGAACGGCTTCGCCGCCGTCGTCAGCACCTTGTCGTCGCCGCTTCTCTCCGGCGCGGGGCGGCGGGAGACGGAGC
>JAEZXF010000195.1 GCA_023419995.1 Pseudomonadota bacterium
GGGGGGGGGGGCGCGCCCCCCCCCCCCCCCCGCTTCCGTCACGAAAGCCGGTCGTTCCGCCGGCATGCGCCCTGCCTCGAGCCGGGCCGCGACCGACGATGACGTGACCAACGGCTTCCCGCCCCGCGGCCGCCGCGCGGTCTCGGCCGGGAGGATGCGGCGGGAAGCCCGCGCGGCCGGACTGACGTGGCGGGAAATCCTGCGCGGCCGGGATGACGGCGCGGAGCCTGAGCGAGTCGATCCCGTCCCACCCCGCCTTCCCCGCCTTCCCGCCTCTCGCCCTACCGTGCGCCGACCTCGCGCAGGTGGCGCACCGGCCGGCCCGGCACGATGGCGGCGGCGGCGCGCATGATGCCCTGCGCGTCGATGCCGTAGTGGCGGTAGAGGGCGGCGAGGGTGCCGGTCTGGCCGAAATGCTCGACGCCGAGCGCGCGGGTGCGGTGGCCGGCGACCGCGCCGAGCCAGGCGAGCGTCGCCGGGTGGCCGTCGATGACTGTGACGAGCGCGCAGTGCGGCGGCACCGCGTCGAGCAGGCGCTCGACATGGCTGCGGGCGTGGACGAGGCCGTGCTCGCGGGCGTGCTGCGCCGCGCTCCAGCCGGCGTTGAGCCGGTCGGCCGAGGTGATGGCGAGGAGGCCGATGTCGCGCCGGTCCTCGGCCAGGAGGCCCACCGCCTCGATGGCCTCGGGCGCGACCGCGCCGGTGTAGGCGACGACGACCTGCGCGTTGGGGCCGGGGCGGCGCATCCAGTAGCCGCCGTTGACGATGTCTTCGGCCAGCCGGTCGTCGATCGTGCGGCGCGGCTGCTCGATCGAGCGCGTCGACAGCCGCAGATAGACCGAGCCGCCGACCGCGTCGCGCAGCCACGTCGTCTCGTCCGGCTCGGCGTCGCCGTCGCGCTGGAGATAGTCGAAGCCGAAGCGCAGGATCGTCGCCAGCTCGTCGACATAGGCCGGCTCGAAGCTCGCCAGCCCGTCCTGCGCCATGCCGATCAGCGGCGTGGCGATCGACTGGTGCGCGCCGCCCTCGGGCGCCAGCGTCACGCCCGACGGCGTGGCGGCGAGGATGAAGCGCGCGTCCTGGTAGCAGGCGTAGTTCAGCGCATCGAGGCCGCGCTCGATGAACGGGTCGTAGAGCGTGCCGACGGGCAGCAGCCGCTCGCCGAAGGTGGCGTGCGACAGGCCCAGCGCCGACAGCATCAGGAACAGGTTCATCTCGGCGATGCCCAGCTCCATGTGCTGGCCGGACGGCGCGAAGTTCCAGGTGAAGGTCGAGGGAATGCGCTCGGCCTTGAACACGTCCGCCATCTTCTCGCGCGCGAACAGGCCGCGCCGGTTGACCCACGCGCCGAGATTGGTCGAGACGGTGACGTCGGGCGAGGTGGTGACGACGCGGTCGGCGAACGGCGTATCCTGCTTGGCGATGCCGTGCATCAGCAGGCCGAAGCCCTGCTGCGTCGACATCTCGGGGCCGATCTCGATGTCGAGCCTTTCCGGCACCGCCACGGCGGGCGCGTGCTTGCGGCGGCGGCCCCTGGCGTTGAAGGGCGCATCCGCCACGAAGCGGCGCAGTGCCTCGGCGTTCTTCAGCCCCTCGTAGGGCTCCCACTCGCGTCCGGCGCGGATGCCGAGCGCCTCGCGCAGGGCCTCGACCTGCGTCGGCGTCATCAGCCCGGCGTGGTTGTCCTTGTGGCCGGCGAGCGGCAGGCCGTAGCCCTTGATGGTGTAGGCGATGAAGCAGACGGGGCGGTCGTGCTGGCGCGCCGCCTCGAATGCCTCGACCAGCGACGGCAGGTCGTGGCCGGCGAGGTTGGCCATCAGCTCGGCCAGCTCGGCGTCGCTGCGCGCCTCGATCAGCCGGCTGACGTCGCCCTGGTCGCCGATGTCGTCCATCAGCCGCTTGCGCCATGCCGCGCCGCCCTGGAAGGTCAGCGCCGAATAGAGCTGGTTCGGGCATTCGTCGATCCAGCGCCGCAGGGCCTCGCCGCCCGGCTCGCGGAACGCGGCCTGCTGCAGCGAGCCGTGCTTGAGGATGACCACGTCCCAGCCGAAATTGCGGAAGATCGCCTCGAAGCGCTCCCACAGGCCCTCGCGCACCACGGCGTCGAGGCTCTGGCGGTTGTAGTCGACCACCCACCATGTGTTGCGCAGGCCGTGCTTCCAGCCTTCGAGCAGCGCCTCGAAGATGTTGCCCTCGTCCATCTCGGCGTCGCCGAGCAGCGCCACCATCTTGCCTTCCGGCTCGCCGTCCCCGAGCGACTTGGCGCGCAGGTAGTCCTGCGTCAGCGACGAGAACAGCGTCTGCGCCACGCCGAGGCCGACCGAGCCGGTCGAGAAGTCGACGTCGTCGACGTCCTTGGTGCGCGAGGGGTAGGACTGCGCACCCTTGTAGCCGCGGAAGTTCTCCAGCTTGTCGCGCGTCTGGTTGCCGAACAGGTACTGGATGGCGTGGAAGATCGGGCTGGCGTGCGGCTTCACCGCGACGCGGTCCTCGGGCCGGAGCGCCGCGAAGTAGAGCGCGGTCATGATGGTCGACAGCGAAGCCGACGACGCCTGGTGCCCGCCCACCTTCAGGCCGTCCTCGTTGGGACGGATGTGGTTGGCGTTGTGGATCATCCACGTCGACAGCCAGCGCACCTTGCGCTCGAGCTGGGTCAGGGCGGGAATCCGTGCGTCGCTCATGGTCGCGAACCTCCGTTGGCGCAGCATTCTAGCGCGACGGAGGTTCCGAAACCCACCAAATTCGATTGCATACCGGCCCGTTATTGGCGATAAGCGCCAATAAACAAGCGAAGAAACGTGGAAATCGCCAGAAATGGAAAATCTCGACGCCATCGACGTCAGGATCGTCGCCGCCGTCCAGAACGACGGCCGCATCTCGATCAACGATCTTGCGGAAAAGGTCGGCCTGTCGCCGTCGCCCTGCGCGCGGCGGCTGCGCATCCTGGAGGAGAAGGGCGTTATCAAGGGCTATACGGCGATGATCGACCAGACGAAGGTCGGCCTGCCGGTCAGCGCCTTCGCCTCGATCAAGCTGGAGCGCCAGCGCGAGGAAGACCTCGACCGCTTCGCCCGGGCCGTAGCCGGCTGGCCCGAGGTGGTCGACTGCTACCTGATGACCGGCCAGCGCGACTACCTGATGCGCATCGTCGTCAGGGACCTGCACGCCTACGAGGCGTTCATCAAGTCGAAGCTGACGCGGCTCGAAGGCATCGCCTCGATCGAGACCTCCTTCGCGCTCGACCAGGGCAAGCGCGCCGAGGCGCTGCCGATAGGGTGATGTCGCCAGCGTCGGAGGGGGGAATCTCGATCGCTGGCGCTGCCCCTCACCCGGCCCTTCGGGCCACCCTCTCCC
>JAEZXF010000202.1 GCA_023419995.1 Pseudomonadota bacterium
CGGGCGGGCCGCGGCGTTTCGGAGCCGCCCGCGAAAAGCACGGCGTCGTATTCCTTGAGAAGCTCGCGCAGGGGCCGGTCCACGCCGACCTCCACGCCGCAGAAGAAGGAAACGCCCTCGCCCCGCATCTGCTCGACGCGGCGGTCCACGAACTTCTTCTCCATCTTGAAGTCGGGGATGCCGTAGCGCATCAGCCCGCCGGGCCGCGATTCGCGCTCGTAGACATGCACCTCGTGCCCGGCGCGGCCGAGCTGCTGCGCCGCGGCCATGCCGGCCGGGCCCGAGCCGATGACGGCGACGCGCTTGCCGGTCTGCTGTGCTGCCGGCTGCGGCACGAGGTAGCCCGTCTCGTAGGCCTTGTCGGCAATCGCCTGCTCCACCGTCTTGATGGCGACGGGGATGTCCTCGAGGTTGAGCGTGCACGCCTCCTCGCACGGCGCGGGGCAGATGCGGCCGGTCCAGTCGGGGAAGTTGTTGGTCGAGTGGAGGTTGCGGATCGCGCCTTCCCAGTCGCCGTTGTAGACGAGGTCGTTCCAGTCGGGGATCTGGTTGTGCACCGGGCAGCCCGTCGGCCCGTGGCAATAGGGCACGCCGCAATCCATGCAGCGCGCGGCCTGCTTTTCGACCTCCTTGTCCGACATCGGGAGGGTGAACTCCCGGAAATGCCGGATACGGTCCGCCGCCGGCTGGTACTTCAGCACCTGCCGGTCGATCTCGAGAAATCCTGTCACCTTGCCCATCGGCCCATCCTCGGACTTGCGTTCGACCCCGGCGCGGTTTCGCTCCCTGGCGGGTCGTGCGTGGCTGTCAATCGAACCCGGGGCTGGCCCCGGCATTGCGGGCCGCGCACGGCGCGGCCCTCGATCAGCGCGGACGCGCTCCGGGTTTGAGCGAGGGCGGGACGCCCATCGGGAAGATCGCCAGCCGGATCATGCCGCGGCCGCCCCCCGGCGCATGCGCTCCATGTCCTCTAGCGCACGGCGATACTCGACCGGCATCACCTTCCTGAACTTCGGCCGGTAATCGGCCCAGTTCTCCAGGATGGTGCGCGCCCGCGCCGAGCCGGTGTAGTGGAGATGGTTGGAGACGAGCTTGTAGAGCCGCTCCTCGTCGTGGCTGGTCATGTCACCCGACACGTCGACGCGGCCCTTGTGGGCGATGTCGCCGCCGTGATGGTGCAGCTTCTCCAGCATGTCGTCCTCTTCCGGCACCGGCTCCAGCTCGACCATCGCCATGTTGCAGCGCGCGGCGAAGTCGCCGTCCTCGTCCAGGACGTAGGCCACGCCGCCCGACATGCCGGCGGCGAAGTTGCGGCCGGTGCGGCCGAGCACCACCACGAGGCCGCCCGTCATGTACTCGCAGCCGTGGTCGCCCACGCCCTCGACCACGGCGATGGCGCCGGAGTTGCGCACGGCGAAGCGCTCGCCCGCCACGCCGGAGAGGTAGCACTCGCCCTCGATGGCGCCGTAGAGCACGGTGTTGCCGGCAATGATCGACTCCTCCGGCACGATCTTCGAGCCTTCCGGCGGGCGGATGACGATCCTGCCGCCGGAGAGTCCCTTGGCGACGTAGTCGTTGCCGTCGCCGACCAGCTCGAACGAGACGCCGCGCGTCAGGAACGCGCCGAAGGACTGGCCGGCCGTACCGGTCAGGCGGACCGAGATGGTGTCCTCGCGCAGGCCCTTGTGGCCGAAGCGCTTGGCCACCTCGCCCGACAGCATCGCGCCGGCCGAGCGGTCGACGTTGCGGATCGGCACCTCGATCTCGACCTTCTGGCG
Organism: Pseudomonadota bacterium; assembly: GCA_023419995.1. Classification (GTDB taxonomy): domain Bacteria; phylum Pseudomonadota; class Alphaproteobacteria; order Rhizobiales; family Rhizobiaceae; genus Aerobium. The sequence continues at coordinate 1,779 of JAEZXF010000202.1, forward strand.
CGCTTCCAGCGCCGGTCTCGCCCGCTCGATCAGCGTGCGGTCGAGCACGTCGTCGATCGGGTGCTCCTGAAGGCGGGTGTGCAGCGTCTCCGCGCGCGGCGCGTCCGGCCGGTGGAACAGGCGCGAGAAGTCGAGGCCCCGCGCCTTCCAGTGGTCGATCATCGTCTCCTTCTCGATCAGGCCGGTCTCGCCGACGATCTCGTCGAGCTTGCGGTAGCCCATGGCCGCGAGCAGCTCGCGCACCTCCTCGGCGACGTAGAAGAAGTAGTTGACGACGTGCTCGGGCGCGCCCTTGAAGCGCTTGCGCAGCACGGGATCCTGCGTCGCCACGCCCACGGGGCAGGTGTTCAGGTGGCACTTCCTCATCATCACGCAGCCGGCCGCGATCAGCGGCGCGGTGGCGAAGCCGAACTCGTCGGCGCCGAGGAGCGCGCCGATGACGACGTCGCGCCCGGTGCGCAGGCCGCCGTCGACCTGGAGCGCGACGCGCGAACGCAGGCCGTTCAACACCAGCGTCTGCTGGGTCTCGGCCAGGCCGATCTCCCACGGGCTGCCGGCGTGCTTGAGCGAGGTCAGCGGCGACGCGCCGGTGCCACCGTCATAGCCGGCGATGGTGATGTGGTCGGCGCGCGCCTTGGCGACGCCCGCCGCCACCGTGCCGACGCCGACCTCGGAGACGAGCTTGACCGAGATGTCGGCCACCGGGGTGACGTTCTTCAGGTCGTAGAGGAGCTGCGCCAGATCCTCGATCGAGTAGATGGCGTGGTGCGGCGGCGGCGAGATCAGGCCGACGCCGGGCGTCGAATGCCTGGTCTTGGCGATGGTGGCGTCGACCTTGTGGCCGGGAAGCTGGCCGCCCTCGCCGGGCTTGGCGCCCTGCGCCACCTTGATCTGGATGACGTCGGAATTGACCAGATACTCGGTCGTCACGCCGAAGCGGCCGGACGCCACCTGCTTGATCGCCGAGCGCTCGGGGTTGGGCGAGCCGTCGGGCAGCGGCGCGTAGCGGTCCGGCTCCTCGCCGCCCTCGCCGGTGTTCGACTTGCCGCCGATCCGGTTCATGGCGATGGCGAGCGTGGTGTGCGCCTCTCTGCTGATGGAGCCGAACGACATCGCGCCGGTCGAGAACCGCTTGACGATGTCGGCCGCCGGCTCGACCTCGGCCAGCGGCACCGGCGCGCGGCCGGTCTCCTCCGCCATCTTCAGGCGGAACAGGCCGCGGATGGTGCGGGCGCGCGAGGCTTCGCCGTCGATCTCGCGCGAGAACTCCTTGAAGGTCTCCCACGAGCCTTTGCGCACCGCGTGCTGGAGGGTAGCGACGGCGTCCGGCGTCCACATGTGGGCCTCGCCGCGCATGCGGTACATGTACTCGCCGCCGACCTCGAGCGCGTGCTTGAGCACGGGATCGTCGCCGAAGGCGTCGCGGTGACGGCGCACCGTCTCGGCGCACATCTGCTCCAGCCCGATGCCCTCGATGGTCGTGGCGGTGCCGGTGAAGTACTTGTCGACGAACTCGCTCGACAGGCCGATGGCGTCGAAGATCTGCGCCCCGCAATAGGACTGGTAGGTCGAGATGCCCATCTTGGACATCACCTTGAGGATGCCCTTGCCGATCGACTTGATGTAGCGCGAGACCACCTCCTCCTCGTCCACCTCGGGCGGGAACTGGCCCTTGCGGTGCATGTCGATCAGGGTGTCGAAGGCGAGATAGGGGTTGATCGCCTCCGCGCCGTAGCCGGCGAGGCAGCAGAAGTGGTGGATCTCGCGCGGCTCGCCCGATTCGACCACCAGGCCGACCGAGGTTCTGAGCCCCTTGCGGATCAGGTGGTGGTGGACGGCGGCCGTCGCCAGCAGCGTCGGAATGTCGATGCGGTCCGGCCCGATCTGCCGGTCGGATAACACGATGATGTTGTAGCCGCCGGCGACCGCGGCCTCGGCGCGCTCGCACAGCCGCTCGATGGCCGCGGGCATGCCTTCCGCGCCCTCGGTCACCGAATAGGTGATGTCGATGGTCTTGGTGTCGAAGCGGTCTTCCGTGTGGCCGATGGAGCGGATCTTCTCCAGATCGGCATTGGTCAGCACCGGCTGGCGCACTTCCAGCCGCTTCTTGCGCGAGGAGCCGACGAGGTCGAAGATGTTCGGCCGCGGCCCGATGAAGGAGACGAGGCTCATCACCAGCTCCTCGCGGATCGGGTCGATCGGCGGGTTGGTGACCTGCGCAAAGTTCTGCTTGAAATAATCGTAGAGCAGCTTGGGCTTGTCCGACATCGCCGCGATCGGCGTGTCGGTGCCCATCGAGCCGACGGCCTCCTGCGCGGTCGTCGCCATCGGCGCCATCAGGAGCTTCAGGTCCTCTTGCGTGTAGCCGAAGGCCTGCTGGCGGTCGAGCAGCGACACGTCCTTGCGCAGCGCCCGCGGCTCCACCGGCTTCAGCTCCTCGAGGATGAGCTGGGTGTTGTCGAGCCACTTGCGGTAGGGGTGCCGGGCGGCGATCTGCGACTTGATCTCGTCGTCGGAGACGATGCGCCCTTCCTCGAGGTCGATCAGCAGCATGCGGCCGGGCTGGAGCCGCCACTTCTTCACGATCCGCTCCTCCGGCACCGGCAGCGCGCCGGCTTCCGAGGCGAGGATGACGCGGTCGTCGTCGGTGACGACGTAGCGCGCGGGCCTCAGGCCATTGCGGTCGAGGGTGGCGCCGATCTGGCGGCCGTCTGTGAAGGCCACAGCCGCCGGGCCGTCCCACGGCTCCATCAGCGCGGCGTGGTACTCGTAGAACGCCTTGCGGTCTTCGTCCATCAGCCGGTTGCCGGCCCACGCCTCCGGGATCAGCATCATCATGGCGTGCGCGAGCGAGTAGCCGCCCTGGTAGAGGAACTCGAGCGCGTTGTCGAAGCAGGCCGTGTCCGACTGGCCCTCGTAGGAGATCGGCCACAGCTTGGCGATGTCGTTGCCGAACAGCTCGGAATCGACCGAGGCCTGCCGCGCCGCCATCCAGTTGACGTTGCCGCGCACGGTGTTGATCTCGCCGTTGTGGGCGACCATGCGATAGGGGTGCGCCAGCTTCCACGACGGGAAGGTGTTGGTCGAGAAACGCTGATGGACGAGGATCAGCGCCGTCTCGAAGCGCGGGTCGGCAAGGTCGCGATAGTAGGCGCCGACCTGATAGGCGAGGAACATGCCCTTGTAGACCACGGTGCGCGAGGACAGCGACACGCAGTAGGCGCCGACGTCGCGGTTGTCGTGCTCGGCATAGATGCGCCCCGAGATCACCTTGCGCAGGATGAACAGCCCGCGCTCATAGGCCTCGTCGTCCTCGACGCCCTCGGGGCGGCCGAAGAACACCTGGCGGTGGCACGGCTCGCTCGCCGCGATGTCGGGCGCCTTGGACAGCGAGGAATTGTCCACCGGCACGTCGCGGAAGCCGAGCAGCGGCAGGCCTTCCGACTGGGCCGATTCGCGGATGATGTCCTCGACATGGGCGCGCATCGCCGCATCCTGCGGCATGAACCAGTGGCCGACGGCATACTGGCCGGGCGCGGGCAGGTCGACGCCCTGCGCCGCCATCTCCTCGCGGAAGAAGCGGTCGGGAATCTGGACGAGCACGCCCGCGCCGTCGCCCATCAGCGGGTCGGCACCGACCGCGCCGCGATGGGTCAGGTTCTCGAGCATGGCGAGGCCGTCGCGCACGATCTGGTGCGACTTCACGCCCTTCATCTGGGCGATGAAGCCGACGCCGCAGGCGTCGTGCTCGTTGCGCGGGTCGTACAGCCCCTGCGCGGCCGCTGCCGCGCGGGCGGACGCCTGGAGCTCGGCGGTTTTGGCGCGCGCGGTCCCTGCCTGAGCCGTCGCTGCAGGTGGCGTCTTGTGCGTCATCGCCTTGTCCTCCGTCACTGTGTCTATGTCGTTCGCCGCGCCGCTGTTCGGGGGCGCTTCCGGCGCCGCCCGGCACATGGCCGGCATATCGCGTAAAGAGCCGGTCGCTTCGTGTGGCCTGCGAAGATGCCGAACGCATCTGCGGCCCGGTCGTTGCAACCGGTCAATAGGACAGCATTGCTGTATAAGACAGCATTACTGTCCTATTCGTCTATGCCATAGGAGCCGGCAGCGCACAAGACGGATTTGCAAAAAATCCCGGCAAGTGGCGAAATTTTGCTGCGCGAAAGCGTGCGATTGCGTTCTTTCCGTTCAGCATCCGCCTGTGCCCTTGCCGGGGCGGCCCGCGCTCGTCCACAGTGCCGCCAACCGCAACGCCATCCGGATTCCTGCCAGCCATGTTCTTCGCCTCCGACAACTGGGCCGGCGCCCACCCTGCCATCGCCGCGAATCTGTCGCGCCATGCCGCCGGCTTCGCCCCGGCCTACGGTTCGAGCGACCTCGACCGCGCCGTGGAGCGCATGTTCTGCGACGTCTTCGAACGCGAGGTGGCGGTGTTCTTCGTCAGCACGGGCACGGCCGCGAACGCGCTGTCGATGACGACGCTGGCGCGGCCGGGCGGCGTGTTCTTCGCCCACCGCGACGCCCACATGATCGCCGATGAATGCGGCGCGGTCGAGTACCTTTCGGGTGGCGGGCGCCTCGTTCCGGTCGACGGGCCGCTCGGCCGCATCCACCCGGACGCCCTGCGCGCCGAGATCGGCCGCTATCCGCCCGGCTCCGTCCACGCGGGGCAGCCGGCGGCGATCTCCATCACCCAGGCCAGCGAGATCGGCACGGTCTACGGCCTCGACGACATCGACGCCGTCGCCGGCATCGCCGCGCAGAACGGCCTGGCGCTGCACATGGACGGTGCGCGCTTCGCCAATGCCCTCGTCTCGCTCGGCGTCACGCCGGCGGAGATGACCTGGAAGCGCGGCGTCGACGTCGTCTCCTTCGGCGGCACCAAGAACGGCTGCTGGTGCGCCGAGGCCGTCGTCTTCATGGATCCGGCGCGGGCGCGCGAGTTCCCCTTCCTGCGCAAGCGCGCGGCGCAGCTCTTCTCCAAGTCGCGCTTCGTCGCCGCCCAGTTCGAGGCCTATTTCCGCGATGGGCTGTGGCTGGAGGCGGCCCGCCACGCCAACGCCATGGCAGCGCGCCTCGCCGCGCATGTCGATGCCTCGCCGCACGCGCGCCTCGGCTGGGCGCCGCAGGCCAACGAGGTGTTCCCGATCATGAGGGCCGACGCCGTGGACAGGCTGAAGGCGGCGGGCGCGGTGCTCCACCCGTGGCAGCCGCCGCGCGAGATCGCCGGCGACATCGCGGCCGGCGAGATGCTCGTCCGCCTCGTCACCAGCTTCGCGACGACGCAGGACGAGGTCGACCGCTTCGGCGCGCTGCTCGCCTGATCCCCACTCTTGATCCCGCAAGGAGACGACGATGAAACTGGAAGGCGGATGCTATTGCGGCGCGACGCGCTACGTCGCCGAAGGCAAGCCGGTGCTGCGGGCGCAATGCCACTGCCGCGAATGCCAATATTTCTCGGGCGGCGGGCCGAACTTCTTCCTCCTGATGCCGCCGGAAGGCTTCAGCTACAGCCGGGGCGAGGTCCGGCAGTTCACCCGCAGCGACCTCGACAACGCGGTGACGCGGGAGTTCTGCCCGCACTGCGGCACGCATCTGACCACGCGCCGCCCCGGGCTGGACGCGGTCATCCTCAAGGCCGGAACCCTCGACGACCCCGCCCGGTTCGGCAGCCCGAGGATGGCGATCTTCACCGTCGACGCGCAGCCGTTCCACCACATCCCCGACGGCATGCCGGCCTTCGAGCACCTGCCCGAACGCTGAGCCGCCCGCCGGGCGGCAGGATACCCATGAAAAAAGGCGGCGTCCGGAGACGCCGCCCTCGTTCGGTCCGCTGTGGAAACGGTCAGTGAGTCGCCTTCGCCTCGATCTGCTTCGCCTTGGCGGGCGCAGCCGAGATCTCGATGCGGCGCGGCTTCATCTCCTCGGGGATGTTGCGCTTGAGGTCGATGTGGAGCAGGCCGTTCTTCAGTTCGGCGCCCACGACCTCGACATGGTCGGCAAGCTGGAAGCGGCGCTCGAACGCGCGCGCGGCGATGCCGCGATGCAGGAACTGCCGGTCCTCGGCCTGCTCCTCCGCCTTCTCGCCTTTGACGGTCAGCACGTTGCGGTGCGCCTCGATCGAGATGTCGTCCTCGGCGAAGCCGGCGACGGCCATCGAGATGCGGTAGGCGTCCTCAGCGGTGCGCTCGATGTTGTAGGGCGGATAGGACTGGCCGTTCTCGGGCTGGGCGAGGGAATCGAGCATCGTGAAAAGACGGTCGAAGCCGACGGTCGAGCGGTAGAGCGGCGAAAAATCGACATGACGCATGGTCTGTTCTCCTGTTGAGCAACACGGGTTTGCGTATGGCCTGCTGCGAAGACCCGTTTGGCATCTCCTCGCGGCCAGCGGCCCCGTCATCGGCGACCGCATCGAGGATTTGGGGGCGCGGAAGCGCGTTTTCAAGACCCGCCGCAGCGGCACCGGCGCCGCGCGATTCACTGCCGAAGCGGGCGCTGTCCCTCACCGGCCAGGCGGCGTCCTCTCCCCGCGAACGGGGAGAAGGAGCGGCAGGAGGACGAGGGGCTGCACCATGGTCGAATCGCATCGACCGCGCGCGGCGCGCACATGAACGCCGGATGAACCGGCCCTTCGGCTTCGGTTCAGGCGCAGCTGGCTACCTTCTTCCCAACAACGGAACTGACGGAGGGGGTCGCCCCGAAGTCTCCGAGGTCGAGCCGGGTGTATCGTCCCTTCCTCCCGTATCGACAGAAGGCCGGAAGTCGCCGCAGGCGCTTCCGGCCTTTCGCTTTCCGGGCATGGGCGGCAGCGAAACCTTTTGCATTTCCCGCTCCCGCTTCCTATCACGGTCGGGCACCCGATCCGGAGAGCGACCAGCCCACCATGCCGGACTTCATTTTCGAGACGCCGGGCAACCCGATGCCGGAGAACGCCAGCGCCGGCATGCTGGCGATGCCCGACGGGCGCCGCCTGCGCTACGCGCATTTCCGGGCCACGGGCCGGCCGCTGAAGGGCACGGTCGTCATCTTCCAGGGCCGCAACGAGTGCATCGAGAAATATTACGAGACCGTCCGCGACCTGTCGGCGCGCGGCTTCGGCGTGGCGACCTTCGACCTGCGCGGCCAGGGCGGCTCGGACCGCATCCTCGCCGACGCCGAGCGCGGGCATGTCGGCGGCTTCGGCGACTACGTCCGCGACATCGACCCGTTCTTCCGGCACGTCGTGCTGCCCGACTGCCGCGGCCCCTATTATATCCTCGGCCACTCGACCGGCGCGCTGGTGGCGCTGCTCGCCGCGCCGCTGCTGCAAAGCCGTGTCGAGCGCATGGTGCTGTCGTCGCCGCTGCTCGGCCTGCCCGACGGCAGGCTTTCCGCCCGCAACTCCGCGCGGTTCGCCGGCCTGATGCATGCCTTCGGCCTCGGCTCATCCTACGTCAACGGCGGTCCGCGCGGGCGCACGCCGACGCCGTTCGAGGCCA
>JAEZXF010000212.1 GCA_023419995.1 Pseudomonadota bacterium
GGGGGGGGGGGGGGGCGTGGGGGGGGGGCTACCGCCCGCCGTCGCCCATGTCGTGTGGAAAGGGCGTGCCGAGGACCTCGCACCATGGCCGCTCGAGGAAGCGCAGCTTCCGCCAGCAGTCCCCGCACAGGGCGAAGGGCTCCGCCACCAGCCGCCGGCAGCCGGGGCAGGTCGGCGGAAACAGCAGGCGCGCCGGCAGCGCCGCCGCCCGCCTCATCCAGCCCTTGATATCCGCGCCGCGATCGTCCACGACAAAGCCGCCTCAAGCTTGCCTCTCGGCCATGGTAGCAGACGGGAACAGGTGATGTCAGGAAACCCGGTGGAACCGATCTTCGATCTCGACCTCGCGACGGCGCGCAAGCGGCGCGCCCGGATGATCGCGGCCGCAGGGGCCGATTTCCTGATGCGGCGCGCGGCCGAGGACCTCGCCGACCGGCTCGGCGCGGTCGGGCGGCGCTTCGACCGGGCGGTGGCGCTCCACTGCCTCACCCCGGCGGTGCGCGACGTGCTCGCGGCATCCCCCAAGGTCGGCGAGGCGCTGCGCGTCGAGGCCGACGCCGCGCTGCTCGCCGGCGAGGACGGCACGGTGGCCGCGCCCGAGAGCGTTCCCTTCGCGCCGGAAAGCCTCGACCTCGCCGTCTCGCTCTACGGCCTGCACGAGATCAACGACGTGCCCGGCATGCTGGTGCAGATTCGCCGCGCGCTCAGGCCGGACGGGCTGTTCCTCGGCTGCATGGCGGGCGCCGGCACCCTCGCCGAGCTGCGCGAGGCGCTGCTCGCCGCCGAGACCGAGCTGACCGGCGGCGCGAGCCCGCGCGTCTTCCCCTTCGCCGACGTGCGCGACGCCGGCGGGCTGCTCCAGCGGGCGCGCTTCGCCCTGCCCGTCACCGACCACGAGACGGTGACGGTGCGCTACGATTCGATGTTCGCGCTGATGCGCGACCTCAGGGCGATGGGCGCGACCAGCAGCCTGGTCGCCCGCAGCCGGCGGCCGACGCCGCGCCGGCTTTTTTTGCGCGCGGCGGAGATCTACGCCGAGCGCTTCAGCGACCCCGACGGGCGCGTGCGCGCCACCTTCTCGACCATCTGGATGTCGGGCTGGGCGCCGCACGCCTCGCAGCAGCAGCCGGCGCGACGCGGCAGCGCCACGGTGTCGCTGGCCAAGGTGCTGGGAAACTGAGCGGGCTCGGGAGCGAAGCCTCGGCTACTTGCCGGCTTCCTCGATCACGTTCCGCGCATAGTCGAAATTGTTCAGCATCTGGTCCGTGACGTTGTTGAAGCCGGCGATGATGGCCAGCGACAGGATGACCACGATCAGCCCGTACTCGATGGCCGTCGCGCCGCTTTCGTCCTCGAGAAACTTCCTCAGCATGCGGGCCTTCCTCCGCGGATCGGTCGCACGGACCGGTGCGACGGCGAAAGATTAGCGACAACCGAATTATGAAAGGTTAACGCGGCAGCTGCCCGCGGCGTCAGCAGTCGCCGGTGCGCATGCCGTTGTTGCGGATGATGCAGACCGAGGAGGGAGACGGCTGCAGCACGCTGCGGCGAACCGTGTAGGAGCCCGTCGAGCGCTGGCCGACCGTGCCGGTCGGCATCGGGTCGAGCATGTTGGAGTAGGACGAGTAGGCCATCTTCTCGACCTGGCTCTCGGCCAGCGGCGTCAGGATCAGCGCCAGCGCCACCGCGGCGGAGCCGAACAGCAGCGTCACGCGCAGCGCGCCCATTCCGACCTCACCGAAGATTCCCGCGCGGACGGCGCGCGGCCCTTCCCACTCGTTCCGAAGCGACATCGCTTACCCCCGCCGGATCGGGCCGGGGCGGACCCGGCCCCATGCTGCCATGTCGTTCAATGTTTCACGGCCGTCTAAACTTTCGATTAACGAAGAGGGCGGATCGCAGGCGGAAAAAAGGCCCGGAGGAACGCCTCCGGGCCTTTCGTCTCAGCGGCTGCCGCCGGACGGCCGGTTACTGCACCGGGCCGACGTCCTTGAAGCCTGCGCCCTGGATCACGGTCTCGATGACCACGCCGGGGACGTCGCCCTTCTCGTCGAACTCGTGGCTGCCCGAGGCGCCCTCGTAGTTGATGTCCTGGCCGGCGGCGAGCAGCTCGACGGCCTTCTGCCACTCACCCGGCAGGATCACCTCGCCCGGCGCGGTCGCCACCTCGCGCAGCGCGGCGGAAAGGCCCTCGCGGCTGTCGGAGCCGTTCTTCTGGATCGCCAGCGCCAGCAGGAAGGCGGCGTCGTAGGACTGGGCGACGAACGAGCCGGCCGGGTCGAAGCCGGCGGCCTTGGCCGCGTCGGCGAACACCGCCGTGCCCGGCGTCTCGGGGTTGCCGATCTTGGTGCCGATGAAGCCGTCGAGCTTGCCCTCGCCGACCGCGGTGACGAGGCTGTCGCCGATCATGCCGTCGCCGCCGGCGAACTGCGAGAAGTCGCCGCCCTCGAGCGCCTGGCGCACGATGGTCTGGCCCGAGCCGTCCACATAGGCCAGCACCACGAGGACTTCGGCGCCCGACGAGGCGAGCGAGCCGATCTCGGCGCGGTAGTCGGCCTTGCCGTCCTCGTGCGCCTCGTTGGCGGCGACGGTGCCGCCCAGCGCCTCGAACGCGCCGGCCAGCGCGTCGGCGAAGCCCTTGCCGTAGTCGTTGTTGACGTAGGTGACGACGATGTTGTCGTGGCCCTTGTCCTTGAGCAGCTTGGCCAGCGTCTCGCCGGAATAGGCGTCGGACGGCGTGGTGCGGAAGACGAGGTCGTTGTCGTCGAGGCCCGACAGCGCCGGGGAGGTCGCGGCCGGCGAGATGAGCACGACGCCGCCCGGAATGGCAGCGGTGTTGGCGGCGGCGATCGTCTCGCCCGAGCACAGCGGGCCGACCAGGCCGGTGACCTTCTCGGAATTGACCATGCGGTCGGCCGCGGCCGAGGCGGCGGTGGTGTCGATGCAGGTCGAATCGCCCTGCAGCAGGGTCAGCGTGCGGCCGCCGAGGATGCCGCCCTGCTCGTTGACCTGCGCCACGGCGAGCTTGGCGCCCTCGTGGATCGGCGGCACCAGCGTCTCGATCGGGCCGGTGAAGCCGCCGAGGAAGCCGAGCTTGACCTCCTGCGCCTGCGCGGCGGAAACGGCGACCATGGCCGCGCCGGCGGCGGAAGCGGCAAGCAGCCTGCGGATCTTCGATGACATGAGCAAACCTCCCTTGGGGTATCGTTGGACGAAACTTTCTTGTCCGGCCCTGAGGACAGGCCCGGCTTGCCGCCGATACTCTAGGCCCTGCGCGGCTTTGTAAAGGGCAGCGGCCACTCCGCCACTGAAAACAAAGAGAAAATCGACGCGGATGGCCGATGCGGCGCCGGATCGCCCGGCAGGCCACAAAATCGCCGCCCCCAGCGGGACCACTGGCGGCGGGTCTGGCCCGGGGTTGCATCATGAAGGTCGCGGCATTCACCTTGCTCTGCGTGCTGGCGCTGACGCGCGTCGCGCTGGCCGATTTCCACGGCATGCTGTTTCACGCCCGCACCCAGGACCTCGAAGGGGTGCGCACCCTTCTGGCGCAGGGCGCGGATCCCAACCCGCCCTACGAGGGCTATGGCGGCTACACGCCGCTGATGTTCGCGGCCGGCACCGGCGACCCGGAGATGACGCGCCTGCTGCTGGAGGCGGGCGCCCGCACCGAGCAGCGCGACCACAATGGCGAGCGGGCGCTGCAATGGGCGGCGCGGCAGTCCTTCCTGCATCCGTTCCGCGACAACGCCGAATGCGCCCGCCTGCTGCTGGAAGCCGGCTCGCCGGCCGATTCCGAGGCCGACCGCCACGGCTCGTCGCCGCTGATCGACGTCAGCCGGTACGGCAGCGACCCCGGGATGGTCCGCCACCTGCTGGCGGCGGGGGCCGACCCCAACCGCGCCGACCGGGCCGGCGAGACCGCGCTCTACGGCGCGGCGGGCTCGTCGAGGGAGGTCGAGAGCGTGCGCCTCCTGCTCGCGGCCGGCGCCGAGCCGAACGTCCGCGTGAGCCATCTCGGCCAGACGCCGCTGCACAGGGCGGCGCTGCACGACGGACCGGAGACGATCCGCCTCCTCGTCGAGGCCGGCGCAGAGATCGAGGCACGGCAGGAGGAAGGCGAGACCGCGCTGTTCGCGGCGGCCGGGCGCGGCCACGCCGGCAATGTCGACATGCTGCTGTCGCTGGGCGCCGCCATCGACGCGCCCGCCGCCTCGGGCCTCACCCCGGTGCTGGCGGCGATCACCGGCCGCTACGGCGCCGACGGCAGCCATGCCGAGGCCGCGCGCCGTCTCGCCGACCGGACGGCCGACATCGACCGCGCCTTCGCCGCCGCGCTGTGGCACGC
>JAEZXF010000223.1 GCA_023419995.1 Pseudomonadota bacterium
CCGGGCCGTCGGGCGGAGGCGCTTTCGCGCCTCAGCCGAAGGGATCGAGTTCGAGCTTCACCATCTCTTCGTCGCCGTCGAACTCGTCGGCGGGCATGGCGCCGTGGGTGCCGTCCCCGGCCTGGAACACGACGATCACGACCATCAGCGTGGTGGCGAGGCTGGCGGCGAAAGCGGTGGCATCTGCGTAGGACATGGGTTCCGGCTCCTGTCTTTGGAGGCGGGGGACCATCCCCCGCGCGACAGGCGCCCGAAGTGTCTGACCGGATCTGCAATCACCCTCGGGCGTTCGGATTCTTTCCGAATCCCCGAGGGCGGCACGCGCGCGTAAGCCGACCCCACCGGGGTTGAATGCAAAGAGACGGTCGGACCAAGGTTAGCGAATGGAAGCGGGGGATGGTGCTTTGCGTCGAGCCGGTGCCGGAAACCCGTCGCAGATGCTTTGCTGCGCCAGCCTCGTTGCCGGCGGATATTCAGGGTGTGTTTCAGGCCGGGGACGGAACCCGTTGCCCCCACAACACCAAGGAGTTGGCGCAATGGTGAAGCTCGAACTCGATCCATCGCTGCTTGTGCAGCGATACCCGATAGCCCCGTGTGCAAGGTTCGGCTTTCAGGGCCGGTCAGTCCCAGAACCCATCGGCGATTTCGCGGGCGATCATGGCGCGGGCCTTCATCATCACATCGTCGCCGGAGGTGTCGATATGACCGAAAAAGCGCGTCCGGGCGCCATGGGCCGTCCAGTCGGCATAGCGGCAGTATTCGCGGGCATCGAGCCGGAAGGCGCGCATGTCCTCGGCCCAATGCGGTTTCGGTTCCACGATGACGGTGACGCCGTTGCGGGTTTCCTCCCAGGGAAGCGAGCGCTCCGATGGCGTATTGCGGCGGTCATCGGCGAAGATTTCATCGACCGTCATCATGATGCGCCCCCATCTTCGGCCTTCTCGACAAAGCCGGCAGGATCGTCGGGATCCGGCGGCAGATAGGCGTCATAGGGGTTGCCGCTTGCGAGATGGCCGAACGGCGTGAAGACGTAATCACCCCCGTCGCGGCCGACCGCGCACAGGACATAGCGTGTCTCACGGGTCGCGGCGTCGAGGCATTCCATAAGGGCGAGATTGCCGTCATCGGCAGCACGAAGCAGAGTGTCGAAGTTCGTTCGAACGGGATCGGGAATGGCCATTGTGTTCTCCTGAAACGAAGAAGGCCCGCCGTCACGGGACAAGCGGGCCGGATGAACGGGATCGGCGATGGTCACGCGGCAGCTCGACCCTCGACGGCATCGGCGCCTGCCTCGTCGGCGGTGATCTCCTCGAGGCGCGCGCGGCTGTAGCCGTTCCTGGCTAGCCAGAGTTCGGCCGCCTCGTGGTTCTCCGCGAGGTGCAGCAATTCGACGTTCTCTCCGACATCCTGCACAACACGGACCTGACCGATCTTCGGGCGTTCGACAACCCGGAAGCTCAGATCGCTGTCGATGCCGTAGCTGCGCATGATGGTGATGAGGATGATGCCGCCTTCGCCGAAATCACCCTCATGCAGGGTGAAGGACGGCGGCGTCGTGTAGGTCGGGCGCTCGCGGCCCGGTTCCTTGCGCACGAGGCGACCGGCCCCGTTGCGGGATTTCCACGCGGCGAGCTTCTTGGTGAAACGTGCGGGCGGTTTCGGCTGGCCGTCGCTATAGGCCACGAGCGAGCCGAGAGGCGCAATGTCGAAAATGAGGGAAGCGGACATGATCTTGCTCCTGAAACGAAAGCGGCCCGGCGAGATGCCGGGCCTTCAGATGGAAGGGATGGAATGCGGGGCGGCGGAGGCCGCCCCGCTGCTGCGCGTCACTCGGCGGCGACGAGGGCCTCTGGATCGTCGGCGGCCTCGGCCGTGTCCTCATGGCCACCGGCGAGGAAGTCGGGCAGCGCCACGCTGTCCTCGTCCTGATCGGTCGCGCCATCCACGGCCTGCGCCTCGATGGCGGGGCGCAGCGGCTCCGGCAGCCAGCCGGTATCGGCCAGGAGCCGTTCGGCCTCCTTCGCCATATCGCCCTTCTTGAGATGCGCGATGAGATCGGCCGCGCGATCGCCGGCGCCCTCGCGCACCGCCTCGATGATGCGGGTCTTGGTCACGCGACCCAGGTAGTTCTCGACCGTGGGCCTCCAGCCCGCTTCGACGAGATCGAGGCCGGTGGCCTGTGCCAGCCGTTCGGCCTCGGCCATGCGGCGGTCGAGACCGTGCTGCGAGATGCCATTCCCCGAATAGGGGTTGGGCCGCTCGTAAAGCGCGTTGACCCCGAAACTGACGCAATGGGCGAGCAGCGCCAGGCGGCTGGCATCGTCGAGACCGTCGATCCAGTCCCAGAGCCGGTCGTCATCGCCAGCGGGGATGTCGCCCCGCCAGGCGTCCGCGCGCTCGTCGATCATCTTCGCGGCGGCGCTGTCAGCGAGCCCGGTCGCATCCGTGGGAAGATAGATGTGACGCACGGCGGCATAGAGGCTGGTTCCCGAGGTGGCGGTGCGCTCGAAAGTATCGAGAACCAGCTTGTGCAGCAGCGCCGTCACGGCGACGCGCGGATTCTCGGCAAGCGCATTGCGCAACGCCAGCGTCCGCCAGGCGGTCAGGTCGGTCACCAGCCGCTCGGGCAGCGGCTTGACGGCATCGTCCTCCTCTTCATCGCCGTCCGGGACCGGCTCGCCGCCGACGGTGATAACCGCGCGCTGCACCGCATCGGGATCGGACGGGTCGGCACCTTCGCCCGCATCCTCACCATCGACGCTCTCGGGTTGTTCGTCCTCGGGGCGGACATAACCGGGACTGACGATCAACTCGCCATCGCGGTCGATGCTGACGAAAACACCGGCACGGGCGATGTCTTCCGGCGCGAAGGTGACGGGCCGGTTCTCGAAGCCTTCCAACTCGGCTTCGATCTCCCCGAGCCGCTGGTCGATCTCATCGGGCAGGTCGTCGGCTTCTGCATACTGCGCTTCGAGTTCGTCATACTCGTCGCGCAGCGCCTCGCGGGCGGTGCGCTCCTCGTCGGTCAGCTCCTGGGTCACACCGACCAGCCTGCGCAGGCCGTTGGCGTAGCCGTAGGGAAGTTCGACTGCCGCGTCGATCCACTTCCAGCCCTGTCCGGCGATCTCGTCGGCGACAGTGCGCAGCTTCTCGTCAACCAGGCGGTCGAGCAGCGTGACGTCCTGCAACCAACCGCCGTTCTCGTCGGAGAAGAGATCGCGCAGCACCGGGCCGCCCGCCGCCTCATAGGCGTCGATGCCGATGAAGCGGGCGCGCTTGTCGGCAGCCGGAACCGTGGTCTCGGTCAGCAGGCTGCGGATGTGCCAGGGCTCTTTCTGCCACGACGTGCTGATCCGCTCCCAGACCTGCTGCTGGCGCTCGTGGTCGGGATTGACGGTGAAGGCTTCCAGCATCGCCAGCGTCATCTCATTCCGCGCATAGGCGTCGTGCAGCGCCGGCGCGACCGTCGCGAGACGAAGGCGCTGCATGATGTAGCGCGGCGTGGTCCGCCAGGCGTCGGCGATCTCCTCCTTCGACATGCCCATGTCGAACATCCGCTTGAACGCCTTGAACTGGTCCAGCGGATGCAGGGCGAGGCGCAGCAGGTTCTCGGCCAGCGAGTCGTCGACTGCCGAGGTCTTGGCATCGGCCTTCTTGACGATGCAGGGGACGAGGCCATCGGCCGGGAAGCGACCGGCTTCGACGAGGCGCGCGATGGACCTGTAGCGGCGGCCGCCGGCCGGGGTCTCGAAATCGCCGGTCTCAACGCCGTCCGCGTCGAGGATGGCGCGAACGTTGAGGCCCTGCACGAGATCCTCGCGCCGGTCGATGTCATGGGTAAGTTCGTCCAGACCCGCCTCGACGTCAGCCTCGCGAACATTGCTGTCCGACAGCCTGATCCGGTTGAACGGAATGTCGCGCGCCCGTGAAAAGACGATCATCGGGGCGACGGGCTTCTTCCTGGCAGCTTTGGCCATGGTGATTTCTCCGCGACGGGCGGCCGGGAGCCACTC
>JAEZXF010000564.1 GCA_023419995.1 Pseudomonadota bacterium
GAGAAGGTGCCCGAAGGGCGGATGAGGGGCAGCGCCGCCGGTGGAGGTTTCCCCTCTACTTCAGCACGCCCACTTCGCGGTAGTAGCGCTCCGCGCCGGGATGCAGCGGCACGGGCATGCCCTCCAGCGCCTTGCCGACGTCGATCGCCTTGGCTGCCGCATGCGAGGCCGCCATCTTGTCGAGGTTCTCGAACAGCAGCTTCGTCATCTGGTAGGCCGTCTCTTCCGAGACGCCGTCATGCGAGACGAGGAAGTTGCCGACCGCCGCGGTCGGCACGTCCTCGGTCTGCCCCTCGTAGGTGCCGGCCGGGATGGTGGTGGCGATGAACGGCGCGCCGATCTTCTCGACGATCTCGGCCGAGACCGCGACGACGTTGATCGGCAGCGAGGTCGCGAGGTCGCGGATCGAGGCGACGCCGAGGCCGGCCGACTGCAGCGTGGCGTCGAGCTGGCGGTTCTTGATCAGCTCGACCGATTCGGCGAAGGGCAGGTATTCGAGCTTGCCGAGGTCGGAATAGGAAAGGCCAGCGGCCTCGAAGATCGCCCGCGCGTTGAGCTCGGTGCCCGAGGCCGGGGCGCCGACCGACAGGCTGCGGCCCTTCAGGCCCTCCAGCGTGGTCACGCCCGACTCCTTCGAGGCGACGATCTGCACGTAGTTGGGATAGATCGCGGCGATGCCGCGCAGCTTGTCGAGCTTGCCCGGATAGCCCGCCTCGGTGTTGCCGGCCCACGCCTCCTTGAGCGAATCGCCGAGCGTGAAGGCGATCTCGCCGCGCCCGGCCTGCAAGAGGTTGAGGTTCTCGACCGAGGCCTTGGTGGCCTGCACCTGCGTGCGCGCGCCCTCGATGTGCTGGCCGTAGATCTCCGACAGGGCCACGCCGAGCGGGTAGTAGACGCCCGACGTGCCGCCGGTGAGCACGTTGATGAACTCCTGCGCCTTGGCCGTGGTGGCGCCGAGGCCCATGACCAGCGCGGCCGCGCCGGCGGCGAGCAGATTCCGGGTTACGTGTTTCATGCAGTTCCTCCCTGGACGGTTCGTTCGGATGGACGCGCCCCCTCCCGGATGCGCCACCTCGGCCGCTATTGTTAGGGAAGAGGACGCAAAAACCAATCGTTAATTGCCGGCCGAAGTTGAAGCCGTCTCACCGCACCAGAAAACCGGCCCCGAGCGGGTCGTCCGCCTCGACGACGAACTGCGCCCGCCCGGCATAGTGGGCGCGGCCGGAAACCCGGACGGTGACGGCGTCGCGGTCGCCTGCCTTCGCCGGTCCGGCCACCGTTCCCTCGAAGCGCGAGCCGACGATGCTCTCGAACAGCCGCGCCTCGCCGATCGCCGCGTTCCCCCTGGCGTGCATCGCCGCGAGCCGCGCCGTGACGCCGGAGCCCGTCGGCGAGCGGTCGACCTGCCGGTCGGCGAAGACGCAGACATTCCTGGTCGCGACGCCGTCCCGGCCGTCGCCGCCGTCGGTCAGGATCGAGCCGTAGAGGAAGGCGAGGTCGTCGTGGTCGGGATGGGACAGCGGCACCTCGGCCTTGACCTTCTCGGTCAGCGCCGCCGCCGCCTCGACGAAGGCGCGCGCCGGGTCGCGGCCGAACTCGAGCCCGAACTGCCGGCAGTCGGCCAGCGCGTAGAAGGCGCCGCCATAGGCGATGTCGAAGGTGATCGTGCCGTGGCCGGGAACGTCGGCGGCGAGGTCGCCGGCGAACAGGAAGGCCGGCACGCTCTCGAACGACACCGCGCCCGCCTTGCCGTCCCTGACCTCGACATCGGCGCGGACGAGGCCGCACGGGCACTCGATGTTCACCCGCGTGACCGGCTCGACCGCCGCGACCAGCCCCTCGTCGACCGCATAGCGGCCGAGCGCGAGGATGGCGTGGCCGCACATGGTCGAATAGCCCTCGTTGTGCATGAACAGCACCGCCAGGTCGGCCTCCGGCAGGTCCGGTTCGACCAGCAGCGCGCCGTACATGTCGAAATGGCCGCGCGGCTCGAACATCAGGATCCTGCGCAGGTGGTCGAGCCGGTCGCGCACATGGGCGCGCTTGTCGAGGATCGTGCCCCCGGGCAGCGGCGGGTAGCCGCCGGTGACGATCCTCAGCGGCTCGCCGCCGGTGTGCATGTCGACCACGCTCAGCCCGTCCATCGCGTCCTCCCGGCTCCGGCGCACAGCAAGCAGGAGCGGCGGGCGGCCGTCAAGCGCCCGCCCGCATCCTCAGGCGGTGCCGGTGGAGCCGAAGCCGCCGGCGCCGCGCGCGGTCTCGCTCGCCGCCTCGCGTACCTCGACGTCGAGGCGCGAGACCGGGGCGAGCACGAGCTGGGCGATGCGCATGCCGCGCTCGACGGCGAAATCCTCGTCGCCGAGATTGACCAGGATGACCTTGACCTCGCCGCGATAGTCGCTGTCGACCGTGCCGGGCGTGTTGAGGCAGGTGATGCCGTGCCTGAGCGCCAGCCCCGAGCGCGGGCGCACCTGCCCCTCGAAGCCCTGCGGAATCTCCAGCACCAGCCCGGTCGGCACGGCGGCGCGCCGGCCCGGCAGCAGGATCAGCGGCCGGTCCTCCGGCACGGCGGCGCGCAGGTCCATGCCGGCGGCGCCCGCCGTCTCGTAGGCGGGAAGGGCGAGCCCTTCGGCGTGCGGCAGGCGCACGACGCCGAGGGCGGGGCGGGAAGCGGGGCGGGGCGTGTCGGTCATGGCGGCATGCTATGGCGTCGGCGCCGCGTCCGGTCAATCGCGGCCCGGCTTTTTCAACGCTTTCACGCATTCGCCGTATTCACGGTTTCTTGCCGTTCCGGCATTATCCTGGCGGCGAAGAACGGAGAAGCAGTCATGTGTCGATGGGCGGCCTATCTGGGCGAGCCGGTCTATCTCGAGGACATCGTCACCGCGCCTTGCCATTCGCTGATCGCCCAGAGCCATCACGCGCTCGAGGCGAAGACCGCGACCAACGGCGACGGCTTCGGCATCGCCTGGTACGGCGAGCGGCCGCAGCCCGGCCTATACCGCGACGTTCTCCCCGCCTGGTCTGACGCCAACCTGAAGAGCCTGTGCCGCCAGATCAGCTCCGGCCTGTTCCTAGCGCATGTGCGCGCGGCCACCGGCGGCGCCACCAGCCGCGACAACTGCCATCCCTTCGTCTCCGGCCGCTGGTCGTTCATGCACAACGGCCAGATCGGCGGCTTCGAGCGGCTGCGCCGCGGGCTGGAGCAGGGCCTGCCCGACGCGCTCTACTGCGAGCGGCGCGGCGCGACCGATTCCGAGCTGTTCTTCCTGATGATGCTGGCGAACGGGCTGGACGGCGACCCGCAGCGCGCGGTCGAGCGCGCCGCCGGCGCGGTCATCGACGCCTCGCTGCGGACTGGCATCGAGCCGGCGCTGAAGCTGACGGCGGCGTTCTCCGACGGCGAATGCCTGCATGCGGTGCGCTTCTCCACCGTCGACCGCGCGCCGACGCTCTATGCCGGGATCTTCCGCGGCACCAAGGGCCGCTGCCTGGTCTCCGAGCCGTTCGACCGCGACGAGCCGAACTGGCAACCGGTTCCCTCGGACAGCTTCGTCACGCTGACGCGCACCGGGATCGCGGTGCGGCCGTTCGCGCCGGCGCGGGCGGCGGAGCCTGAGCCGGCGCTGGCGGGCTGAGCCGCCCACCCGCTCACGCCGGCGGCAGGAGCGCGATGCCGTAGCGCGCCCCCGCCTCGGCGAAGAACGCCTCGTGGAGGCCGTCCGGCAGGTTGACGATCAGCATGCGCGCCACCGTGTCGCCGGCATTGCGGAAGCCGTGCGGCACGCCCTTGGGGATGTAGACGAAGGCGCGGGGGCCGTGGATCGCGCGTTCGCCGCCGAGGATGAACTCGTAGCGGCCCTCGAGCACGTAGAAGGCCTCGCGCCCGTCTGGACATGCGGCGGCAGGAACGGCTGAAGCCGGGGCGCAAGCCCTCGGAGGAGAAGCGGCTCGCGATCATGAAGGCCGCCGCCGCCCTCTTCGCCGCCAGCGGCGTCGACCCCCCGACCACGCGCGAGATCGCGGCGGCGGCGGCGACCACAGAGCGCACGCTCTTCAAGCATTTCGGCTCCAAGGACGGGCTGGTGCGCGCCGTCATCGAGCATCTTTCCATCCAGACGGTGCGCGAGATCTCCTACGGCCGCATCCACGACCCGCGGCCGTTCACGCGGGCCGAGTTCGCCGCCTGGCACCGCGCCTTCCTCACCGAGCGGGTCGAGGCGACGGAGCGCGCGCCCGACAACTACCGCGTCCTCTTCCGCGAGCTGTTCCGCGACGACGGCTTCCGGCGGCG
Source organism: Pseudomonadota bacterium (assembly GCA_023419995.1). Classification (GTDB taxonomy): domain Bacteria; phylum Pseudomonadota; class Alphaproteobacteria; order Rhizobiales; family Rhizobiaceae; genus Aerobium. Next base: position 4,295 of record JAEZXF010000564.1, read on the forward strand.
CTATGGCGAGCACTGGGTCGCCGGCGTGTTCGAGCCGCTGGCCCGCCATCTGGCGACGATGCAGGCCAACGGCGAGATCGGCCGCGCCAGCGGCCCGGCGGCGCTCGCCGGCCTCTTCTTCAGCCTCGCCCGGGGCTACCTCGTCTCGCGCTACGCGCTGGCGCCGGAACGGGAGTGGACGACGGAAGCCGACGTCGCGGCGATGGTGACGCTGTTCGCCACCGCGTGCGGCGAGGGCGGGCCTGCCGGCTAGGCTGCCAATTCCCGTTCGACAGCGGCCCTGCGCGCCGCTATAAGCCGCGCCATCCAAGGGAATCCCTGATCATGGCCGAGACGATAGCCGACGCGGTCGCGCGCCGCCGCACCTTCGCGATCATCGCCCACCCGGACGCGGGCAAGACCACGCTCACCGAGAAGCTGCTGCTGTTCGGCGGCGCGATCCAGCTCGCCGGCGAGGTGAAGGCCAAGAAGGACAAGATCCAGACCCGCTCGGACTGGATGAAGATCGAGCGCGAGCGCGGCATCTCGGTCGTCACCTCGGTGATGACCTTCGAGTACGGCGACACCGTCTTCAACCTGCTCGACACGCCCGGCCACGAGGATTTCGCCGACGACACCTACCGCACCCTGTCGGCGGTCGACTCCGCCGTCATGGTCATCGACGCGGCCAAGGGCATCGAGCCGCGGACGCTGAAGCTGTTCGAGGTCTGCCGCCTGCGCGACATCCCCATCGTCACCTTCGTCAACAAGATGGACCGCGAGGCGCGCAACACCTTCGAGATCCTCGACGAGATCGAGGAGAAGCTGGCGCTCGACACCGCGCCGGTCACCTGGCCGATCGGCCAGGGCAAGAGCTTCGCCGGCACCTACCACCTGGCCGAGAACGCGGTGCGCCACGGCGACGACGAGGAAGAGCGCACGCCCGTCCACGGCCCGGATTCCAACCGCGTCGCCGGCCTGCTGCCCGAGCACGAGCGCGCCGACTTCATCGAGGAGCTGGAGCTGGCGCGCGAGGCCTGCCGGCCGTTCGACCTCGACGCCTTCCGCGAGGGCCACCTGACGCCGGTGTTTTTCGGCTCGGCGCTGCGCAATTTCGGCGTCCGCGACCTGATCGAGGCCCTCGCCGCCTTCGCGCCGCCGCCGCGCGCCCAGGAGGCCGACACCCGCACCGTCGAGGCGACGGAGGAGAAGATGACCTCCTTCGTCTTCAAGATCCAGGCCAACATGGATCCCAACCACCGCGACCGCATTGCCTTCGTCCGCGTCTGCTCCGGCACGCTGGAGCGCGGCATGAAGGCGACGCTGGTGCGCACCGGCAAGCAGATGCCGCTGTCGGCGCCGCAGTTCTTCTTCGCCCGCTCGCGCATCACCGCCGACGAGGCCTATGCCGGCGACGTGGTCGGCATCCCCAACCACGGCACGCTGCGCATCGGCGACACGCTGACCGAGGGCGAGGACATCCTGTTCCGCGGCGTACCCAACTTCGCGCCCGAGATCCTGCGCCGCGTCCGCCTCGGCGACCCGATGAAGGCCAAGAAGCTGAAGGAGGCGCTCCAGCAGATGGCCGAGGAGGGCGTCGTCCAGCTCTTCTCCCCCGAGGACGGCTCGCCGGCCATCGTCGGCGTGGTCGGCGCGCTGCAGCTCGACGTGCTCAAGGAGCGGCTGAAGATCGAGTACGGCCTGCCGGTCGATTTCGAGATGGCGCGCTTCTCGGTCTGCCGCTGGATCTCGGCCGACGCGCGGCTCGACCTCGAGCGCTTCATCGAGGCGCATCGCGGCGACATCGCCCGCGACCTCGACGGCGATCCCGTCTTCCTCGCCCCGCACGAGTTCGGCCTCAACTACGAGGCCGAGCGCTGGAAGGACATCCGCTTCGCGGCGATCAAGGACTACCAGGTCCGCTGACCGCGGCCGGCGGGTCTTGACCGCACCCGCCCGTTGCGGCCATCAATGGCCGACCGGAACGGACGGACTGCGGCGGATCCGATGGCGGGCACACCCAACGATGCGAAGGGCCTGGCGATGCGCCTCCTCCACGGCCTCAGCCTGACCGGCCTGGTCCTCGGCACGCTGTTCTTCGTCGCCTCGCTCGCGCCGAGCCTCCTGCCGCGCGGCTTCGTCCTGCAGGGCGTGCTCGGCGGCTGCTCCTTCGCCGCCGGCTACGGCGTCGGCGCCTTCCTCGCCTGGCTGTGGCGCTATCTCGAGCTGCCGGTGGCCCCGCCGGCGCGGCTGAACGCGCTGAAGCGCCTCGGCCTCGCGGCCTGCGCGCTCGCCGCCGCCATCTTCCTGTGGCGGGCCTCGACCTTCCAGGATTCGGTGCGCCTGCTGATGGAACTGCCGCCGGTGGAGCGCGCCCGGCCGGTCGAGATCGCTGCCATCGCCGTCGCGGTCTTCGCCGCCATCCTCGTCGTCGCGCGGATCTTCGTCGCCGTCCTCGGCCTCTTCGCCGGCTGGCTCGGCCGGCTGATCCCGCGCCGGGTCGCCAACATCCTCGGCACCGCCATCGCCGTGCTCCTGTTCTGGACGGCGATCGACGGGCTCCTGTTCAAGGGCGCGATGCGCGTGGCCGACGCCTCGTTCCAGCGCTTCGACGCGCTGATCGAGCCGGACGTCGAGAAGCCGGCCGATCCCGGCCGCACCGGCAGCCTCGCCTCGCTGGTGTCGTGGCAGAGCCTCGGCCGTGCCGGGCGGCAGTTCGTCGGCTCGACGCCCACGGCGTCCGACATCGCGGCGCTCGCCGGCGGCGAGGCAGCTGCGCCGGTCCGCGTCTATGTCGGGCTGAACTCGGCCGAGACGGTCGAGGAGCGCGCCCGGCTGGCGCTGGCCGAGATGCAGCGCGTCGGCGCGTTCGACCGCTCCGTCCTCGTCCTCGCCACGCCGACGGGCACCGGCTGGATCGACACCGCCGCCATCGAGCCGCTCGAGGTGCTGCACCGCGGCGACGTGGCGACCGTGGGGCTGCAATATTCCTACCTGACGAGCTGGCTGTCGCTCTTGTTCGAGCCGGCCTACGGTTCGGACTCGGCCCGGGCGCTGTTCCGCGTCGTCTACGACCACTGGACGGAGCTGCCGCGCGACGACCGGCCCCGGCTCTACCTCTACGGGCTCAGCCTCGGCGCGTTGAATTCCGACCTGTCGGCCGACCTCTACGACGTGCGCGGCGATCCGTTCCACGGCGCGCTCTGGGGCGGCGCGCCGTTCTCGGCCTCGACGTGGCGCAGCGCCACCGATGGC